>DASZFX010000374.1:0-2547 GCA_035939375.1 Roseiarcus sp. | reverse complement strand
CTGACATGGGAGGCGCAGGAGATCGCCATGTCGGCGATCTCCTCGGCGTTGGGATCATAGCGCACGTGCGTATCGGCGAGGAAGAAGGCGCCGGTCGAGGCGATCACCAGCGACAGCGCGGCGAAATCCAGCGCGCCGGGCGCAAGGCCGATGATGTCCTTGATATGCTTCAGGCGCGATTGAAACCGCCCATCGAGCCCGCAGATCAACGCGTCGGCGTCGCCGCGCTGCACCGCGAGCGCGCCGATCACCGTGGTGTTGGTGCGCACCAGCGTGCGCGCCGCGCTCGGCGTCACGCCCTTGCGGCCCGCGACTTCGAGATAGGTCGCGACATAGGCGCGGTAGCGCGGATCGTCGCCATGATCGACGTTCTCGAAATGCTGGCCAGGGACAAGGCCGAGGCCGAAGCGCTTGATGCGCTCCTTGATCACCTCCGGGCGGCCGATCAGGATCGGCCAAGCCAGACCTTCCTCATGGATCGCTTGGGCTGCGCGCAAGACCCGCTCGTCCTCGCCCTCGGCGTAGATCACCCGCTTCATCTGGGTCTTGGCCTTGGCGAATATAGGCTTCATCATCAAGCCGGAGCGGAAGACAAAGCGGCCGAGCCCGTCGCGATAGGCGTCGAGATCGGCGATCGGCTTCTTGGCGACGCTGGTCGCCATCGCGGCTTTCGCCACCGCCGGCGCGATGCGCAACATCAGGCGCGGATCAAAAGGGCTCGGGATCAGCGAGGCGCGGCCGAAAGGCGCGGCGGCGCCGCCATAGGCCCGGGCGACGACTTCGGAAGGGGCTTCGCGGGCAAGACTGGAGATCGCTTCGACTGCCGCGTGTTTCATCGCTTCGTTGATCGTCGTCGCCACGACGTCGAGCGCGCCGCGGAAGATGTACGGAAAGCACAGGACATTGTTGACCTGGTTCGGATAGTCCGAGCGGCCGGTGCAGATCATGGCGTCCGGCCGCTCGGCGACGGCGAGTTCCGGCATGATTTCCGGCGTCGGATTGGCGAGCGCCAGGATCAATGGATCGCGCGCCATGCGCTTCAAGAGCTCGGGCTTCAGGACGCCGCCCGCCGAAAGGCCGAGGAAAATATCGGCGCCGTCGATGACGTCGGCCAGTTTGCGCGCTTGCGTCCTCCGCGCATAGACAGCCTTCCAGCGGTCCATGAGCTTTTCGCGTCCTTCGTAGACGACGCCTTCGATGTCGCAGACGAAAATATTCTCTCGTTTTGCGCCGAGCGAGACGAGGAGGTTGAGCGAGGCGAGCGCCGCCGCGCCCGCGCCCGAGGCGACGATCTTGACGTCGCCGAGTTTCTTGCCGGCGATCTCCAGCGCATTCACCACCGCCGCCGAGACGATGATCGCCGTGCCATGCTGGTCGTCGTGAAAGACCGGGATGCCCATGCGGGCTTTGGCCTTCTCCTCGACCTCGAAACATTCCGGCCCCTTGATGTCTTCGAGATTGATCCCGCCGAAGGTCGGCTCCAGGGCCACGATGATATCGACCAGCTTGTCGATATTGGTCTCGGCGACTTCAATGTCGAAAACGTCGATGTTGCCGAATTTCTTGAAAAGGACGGCCTTGCCCTCCATCACCGGCTTGCCGGCGAGCGGCCCGATCGCGCCCAGGCCGAGCACCGCCGTGCCGTTGGAAAGGACGGCGACGAGATTCTGCCGCGCCGTGAGATTGGCCGCCTCGGACGGATCGGCGGCGATCGCTTCGCAAGCGAAGGCGACGCCGGGCGAATAGGCGAGCGCCAGGTCGCGCTGATTGGCGAGCGGCTTGGTCGGCTGGATTTCAAGCTTGCCCGGCCTGGGCTCGCGGTGAAACTGCAACGCGTCGGATTTGAAGTCGCTCGAGACTTCGCTCGCCATTCTGTTGTCCTTTGCCCCTGGAGCGTCGTTTAGACTTTGGCCTGAGCCCCGGCGCGGCGGCAAGGGCGAAGTTCGCGCGCCAGCGGGAGCGACCCGCTAAGCGACCGAGGAACCCCGATTGTGCGATTGATCCGGCCGGCGCTATTTCGGCCCGTCGAGAAACGCCTGCCATTGCGCCGGCGAGCCGTAATAGACGTCGCGGTCGACATGGCCGGCGATGCCGGGGATTGAGCCGTCGGATTGATATTGCCAGAAGCGCCAGGCGCGGCCGGGATATTTGACAGCGGGGTGATGCTTGGTCGAGCGCACCCAGATCGGATAATCGGAGAAGGCGCCGTCCGAGAGGATCGCCTCGTAAAAGTCGACGCTCGTATAGATGATCGGTCGCCGCCCGAAATGGCGCTCCATTTCGTCGAGCATCACCCTCATGTCGGCGATCGTGGGATCGCGCTCCAGACGCTTCTTGCAGGTCCTCGATTGCGGCGTCGCCTCGACATCGAGCACCGGCGGCAGCGCGTCCTGTTCGACCGGCGTATTCTGTTCGAACCAGCTCATTTCCTCCATCGGCGGGCGGCACCAATAGACGAAATGATAGGCGCCATGCGGCACGCCCGCCGCTTTGGCGCCGGCCCAGTTGGCCGTGAAATACTCGTCGGCGCGGTCGCCGCCCTCGGTC
>DASZFX010000373.1:0-1790 GCA_035939375.1 Roseiarcus sp. | reverse complement strand
TTCGGGACCTGCAGGGAAACCGATTTGTCGCTCTCCGCCAAAGGACCATCGACGGGCATTCCCGCCTTTGCCCCCTCTTGATACTTTAGCGTCACCGGCAGAGGGGCCTGGCCCTTCGCCATGGCCGCGACCAGGCTGTCGACGACCCGACGCGCCGCAATCGCGCGCGGCAGTACCCGTTCCGGCTTGCATTCCTCGCCCGCGCGCGGGCAGGACGCAATGACATCGCCGACGTTGTTCTCCAAGCGGCCGTGTTGCGCGTCGAAAATCAAGTCCGCGGCGGCCTTGTCCTTCACGAAAGTCGCGCCGGGTTCTTGCAACGTCGGTTCGTCGACGCCGAGGATGGCGATTTTCACGTCTTTTAGAGCGGGCAGCGGTCCATCCTTCGGCGCCGGAGGCAGGGGCGCGCCACCGCCGAAGGCGATCAGCGCTTCGGAGGGATCGGCAAAGGTGAAGACGGGCGTTTGCTGGCGCGCCTGGCGCGTGTTCTCACGCACCAAGGGCGCGACGAAATCCTGAAGCGCCTTAGGCGTGATCGGGCCCTGGCTGAAGGCGGTTGGGCTCTCGAAAGCCCGCGCGACCGACCAGCTCAATGCGCCGCGCAGCACGCCGTCGATCGGCACTTCCTCAACCGAGAATCTTTCATCCGTCGCAGAAAAGGCGACGAGGCCGGGAATGGGCGGGCGCGGGTGAAAGGTCGAGGCCGGCGGCGGGGGCGGCGGCGGCGCGGCGGCGACGTCGTAGGTCTCGAGACGAACGGGCTTTTTGGGAATACGCGGATCGAGATTGCCGCGAACGCCGGCCCCGGCGTGACAGGCGTCGACGAGCCAGAAAATCTTGACGCCGCGATCGGACTGAGCCTTGAAGAGATCGTAGAGATGGACGTCGAGCAGAATTTGCTGCGGCTGCGCCTTTTCATCGTAGGGATAAAGAATAAAGCCGCTGTTCCAGCCGTCCGGCGAGCGCCGCTCCGGGCCGTCCTCCGGCACGCGGATGCCGTGGCCGGCGAAAGTGACGACGATCGTATCGCCCGATTTGGCTCGCTTGGTCAGATCGCTCCAGGCTTGCTCGAAGCCCTCTCGCGTCGCCTGCTCGTTGATCAGCGCCTGCGCGTCGCTGACGCCGCGCGCCTGCAACACATGCAGAAGATCGCTGGCGTCGGCCACGGCCGCGCGCAGTTTGGGATGTTTGGGCGAAGCATAGGCGTCGATGCCGATGACGAGGGCGTGCGTATCGGCGCACGCCACGCCCGCAACCAAGTTTGCGCCCGCTAAAAGCATGGCGGCGATCGAAGATCGAATGACGCGCGCGGTCCTCACTGGGTGGACGCCTCTATGGCGACGCGCCGGTTGGCGCGATCGATCTCGTCTTGGGAATGGCCGACCGGATCGCCGAATTTGAACGGCTCGGACTTGCCCTTCGCAATCAATGTGATGTGGCCTGTGTATCCGCTCGCTTGAAGATAGGCAGCCACCGTCTTCAGCCGCTCCGCCGACAATCTCATATTGTATTCGTCCGTACCATGCTCATCGGTATGGCCGCTCAGCGTCAGCGCCTTGATGTCATTGCGCCCCAGGCAATCGAGCAATTGCTTGACTTCGCCCTGCCCTTCCTCGGACAGCGTCGCCTTGTCGTAATCGAAACGAACCGGCACAGGGATTTCCGATACGCCAAGGCCGCGGCTGTGCATCTCAAAGGCGCCGCCGCACTCGCCGTCGCGTCCCGCGACCACGACCCATTGCGAGGCGAGCATCCGCGCGGTATTGGCTTTGGCGCTGATCTTCCCGAGC
>DASZFX010000372.1:0-7359 GCA_035939375.1 Roseiarcus sp. | reverse complement strand
AAGCATCCAAAATGGCGCCGCCGGTCGATGCTTAAGGCGTCATCTGCGGGAGGACCGTCTCGGCGAGCGCGCGCCAGGGCGCTTCGCTCCACGCCCAATGGGCGGCGGGCGACGGCGAAGGCAGCGCCCAGATCCTGGTCGCCCCGATCGTCTCCTTCTGCGCGCCCGGCCCCGCCTCACGGCCAAGAAAGCGCCGCGCGCCCGTAAGGCTCGTGAAGGCGAGGACGGCTGGCTTATGCAACGCGATACGCGCGCGTAAATCCTCGCAAAGCGGCGTGGCCGAGGCTGGCTGGCGGCAATTCGGCGTCCATGCCAAAGGCGTGTTTGGCGATGTCGGTGAGGCCGATGCGCCAATCGATGAGGAGCGGAAACTCGGAAGGATCGAGCCGGCGCGGCGTCAGGCCAATCGCATGCAGCGTCGTCCAAAATTTGTTCTGGGGATGGGCGTAGTAAGCGCCGCGCGCCGCCGAGACGCGGCCCGCCGCGGTGCCGCAGAAGACGAGCGCAAGGCCGGGCGCGAGGAGATCGTCCAGGATAGGACGGGCGGCGCGCCGATCCCAGCTGTACGTTCGGGTGTTCGACGCCGGACGCATCTGTCCGCCTCAAGACTCGCGCAAAGCCATGTCGTCGCGATGGATCATCTCGGCCCGCCCCGGCATGCCGAGGATATGGGCGATGTCCCGCGAATTGCGGCCGCGGATTTGCTCGGCATGGCCCGAATCATAGGCGATGAGGCCGCGGCCGATCTCGCCGCCCTCGGCGCCGCGGATCGCGACGCAATCGCCGCGCGAAAATGATCCTTCGATGCGCGTGACGCCGGCCGGCAGCAGGCTCTTGCCGCCGCGCAGGGCCTTGACCGCGCCGGCGTCGAGATAGACCGCGCCCTTCAATTCGAGCGAGCCGCCGATCCAGATTTTGCGAGCGGCGACCGGATTGGACGGCGTGAGGAACCAGGTGCAGGGTCCGCGGCCGGCGATGCGCGCGATCGGGTTCCTCACCCGCCCGTCGGCGATCGCCATATGGACGCCGGCGTTGACGGCGATGCGCGCCGCCTCGATCTTGGTGCGCATGCCGCCGCGCGAAAGCTCGGAGGCCGCGCCGCCCGCCATCGCCTCGATCTCGGGCGTGATGCGCTCGACGACGGAAACCAGCCTGGCCTTGGGGTTTTCGCGCGGCGGCGCGTCATAAAGCCCGTCGATGTCGGAGAGAAGAATGAGCAGATCGGCGCTGGCCATGGCGGCGACGCGGGCGGCGAGGCGGTCATTGTCGCCGTAACGGATTTCGCTGGTCGCGACCGTGTCGTTCTCGTTGATCACGGGCGCTGCGCGCATGGCGAGCAGCCGGGCGATCGTCGCGCGGGCGTTAAGGTACCTTCGGCGCTCTTCGGTATCCTGCAAGGTGACGAGGATTTGCCCGGCGGTGACGCCGCGCGCGCCGAGCGCCTCGGCCCAGGCTCGCGCCAAAGCGATCTGCCCGATCGCCGCCGCCGCCTGGCTGTCCTCCAGCTTCAACGCGCCCTTCGGGAAGCCGGCGATGGTGCGGCCAAGCGCGATCGCCCCGGACGAGACGACGAGCACGTCGGCGCCGCGCCGGTGAAGGCCGGCCAAGTCATCGACCAGCGCATCGAGCCAATCCTGTCTCAACGCCCCCTTGGCCGGATCGACCAGCAGGGACGAGCCGACCTTGACGAGGATGCGGTTGAAGCGGTCGAGTTTGGGGAGCGGGGTCACGGCGGCAAGCGAGGTTCGACGTGGGTATGGCGGAAATGAGCGCGGTTGGAAAGAAACCGCACAGCGGGCGGCCCATGAGCGCGATATGCTAACAGAACAAGGGTCTCGGTCGAGCAACTCTCGGTATTGAGACCAACCTCGGCGTTACGTCCACGACCCGCCGATCGCAAAGGGAGCCCTTCATGATCCGTGTCATCGCCCTTCTCACCGCCAAGCCCGGACGACGCGACGAGGTCCTGGCCGCGGTCCGCGATGTCGTTCCGGCGGTGCGCGCCGAGCGCGGCTGCATAGAATACGAGCCGGTCGTCGATGACGCCGACTTCGGCGGCTTCCAGACGAAAATGGGGCCCGACGCCTATGCCGTCATCGAGACCTGGGCGGACGCGGAGGCGCTCAGGGCCCATTCCGTTGCGCCGCATATGAAGGAATTCGGCGCGAGGACGAGGGACTTGATGGCGAGCCGCGTCGCTCACGTCCTGTCGCCGATCTGAGCGGCTTCACGGCGCCCATTCCTCGACCGGCGCCTGTGCTGCGGCTTCGTTCGCGCGCTCCGAGCCGATCGCCTCGACGAGCGCCCGGAGCGCGTCCTTGACGCCGCGCCCGGCGACGGCCGAGAGCTCCAGGAGCGGGCGCTTGGCTCCCGCCGCGATCGCCGGCCTCTCGGCGCGCATTGCCCGTTTCAACCGCTCGCGCTGCTTCTTTAACGTCTCCTGGTCGACAGCGTCGACTTTCGACAGCGCGACGATCTCCTTTTTCTCAGGCAAGCTGCCGCCATAGGCCGCGAGTTCGCGACGTACCGTGCGGTAGTCCGCCGCGGCGTTCTCCCCCGTCGCATCGACGAGATGCAACAGAACGCGGCAGCGTTCGATATGGCCGAGGAACCGGTCGCCGAGGCCGTGGCCTTCATGCGCGCCTTCGATGAGGCCCGGAATATCGGCCAGCACAAAATCGCGGCCGTCAACGCTGACGACGCCAAGGCCGGGGTGAAGCGTCGTGAAAGGATAGTCGGCGATTTTCGGCTTGGCGGCCGAGACCGCAGCGAGAAAGGTCGACTTGCCGGCGTTGGGCAGACCGACGAGGCCGGCGTCGGCGATCAGTTTCAACCGCAGGATCAGCGTACGTTCTTCGCCGCTCTCGCCGGGGTTGGCGCGTCGAGGGGCCCTGTTCGTCGAGGTCGTGAAATGAGCATTGCCGAAGCCGCCATTGCCCCCTCGCGCGAGGCGCACGCGCTCGCCGACCTGGGCGAGATCGGCAATCAGCGTCTCGCCGTCCTCTTCGAAAATCTGCGTGCCGACGGGGACCTTGAGCACTGCGTCGGCGCCTTTGCCGCCGGCGCGGTTCTTGCCCATGCCATGGGCGCCGGTCTTGGCCTTAAAATGCTGCTGATAGCGGAAATCGATCAGCGTATTGAGGCCGTCGGCGCATTCGGCGACGACGTCGCCGCCGCGTCCGCCGTCGCCGCCGTCCGGCCCGCCGAATTCGATGAATTTCTCGCGCCGGAAAGAAACGCAGCCGGCGCCGCCGTCGCCGGAGCGCACATAGACTTTGGCTTGGTCGAGGAATTTCATGGCGTGAGGCTCAAGTCGTTACGCCGCGTCGATCGGCGGCAACGCGGCCGTGCGCTGAGCATAGGCCTGGGCCCAGACCGAACGCTCGAGGTGGAAGCGATCGACATCGACCATGCCGCCCCGGGCCGGCGCGCCCTCGCGGCCGGCCCCGCGATGGGCGAAGCCGCATTTCTCGAGCACGCGGCGCGAGGCAGGATTTTCAACGCGGGCGCTGGCGAGGATTTCGACGGCGTTGGTCAACAGGAAGCTCGCATCGATGATCGCGCGCGCCGCTTCCGTGGCGTAGCCCCTGCCCCAGGCCTCCGGCGCCAAAGCATAGCCGAGCGACAGCCGGCCCTGGCGACGGCTCTCGACGCTGATCATGCCGAAAGGATCACGCTTTCCCCGGTTGGGGGCGATGGCGAGGATCAGGTCCTGTCCGGCGGCGTTGGCCTGGCGCGCGGCGAAGATGAAGCGCTCCGCTTCGCCGGGCGGGTAGGGATGGGGGATGCGCGCGGTCATGCGCGCAACTTCCCATCTGCTTGAATAGCGCTCGATGGCGGCGGCGTCCTTGACCCGCGGCCAGCGCAGCCACAGCCGGCTCGTCTCCAGATGGAAGACGTCGTCGCGGGCGATATCGGGGAACATTGCGACTCCAGTCCTCAAGAAGCGCCTCAGCGCTCCAGTATGGCGAAGGGGAGGCGCCGGCCTCCCCTTTCAAGGTCTGTCGACCTTTCGGACTGTCGAAGGAGAGGTCTCTCGCCTTCTTAAGATCTTGCTTACCGTCAAGATCGTCCGCCGGGGGCTTAGCGCCGTTAGCGGGATCTTGTCGGCGCCCGCTTATTCCGCCGCTTGGATTTCCTTTACTGCTACATAACAACGGCCGTTGGCTTTGGTCTCGAATTCGACTTTGCCGGCGGCAAGGGCGAACAAAGTATGGTCGACGCCGACGCCGACGTTTCGCCCGGCGTGCCACTTCGTGCCGCGCTGGCGCACGAGGATCATGCCGCCGGAGACCTGCTCGCCGCCGAATTTCTTGACGCCGAGACGGCGCCCTTTCGAATCGCGCCCGTTGCGTGAGGAACCGCCCGCCTTCTTGTGGGCCATGACATCAAACTCCAAATAGCTTCGCTTGGGGCGCCCCAAGCGGCGCGAAGCCGCGCCTCTATAGTGCAAATCGCTGAATGAGGAAACCGCAGGGTTAAGCGGATTTAGCTCGCCTCTTGGGTCTTAACCTCAGGCTTGGCTCCGGCGCCGCCGGCAAGGATTTCAGTGATTTTCACCACCGTCAGATCCTGCTTGTGGCCGCGCTTGCGCCGCGAATTCTTGCGCCGCCGTTTCTTGAAGGCGTAGACCTTCGGACCGCGGCCGTGCGAGACGATCTTTCCCGCGACGCTCGCCCCGACGACATGCGGCGCGCCGACATGGCTCGCCTCGCCGTCGAAAAGCGCGAGAACCTCGCCGAAAGTCACGACATCGCCGGGTTCGCCGGCGAGCGTCATCACGGTAATCTCGTCTTCGGCGGCGACCTTATATTGCTTGCCGCCGGTCTTGATCACTGCGAACATCGTTTTCTCCGTGTTCTACCCGGCTCTGCGCCAAGGCGCGGCCGGCTTTTTGGCAGTATTGACCTGCTGTCTTGAGCTTCCGCTCGCCGCGGACTTTTAAAGAGACGACGGCGAAAAGCGAAAAGCGCGGCCGAACCGCCGCGCTTGGGGCGGTGCTTTAGGCCGCGCGGATCGCCCTGTCAACCGACCAACCATCCCCATAATAAGCAAAACAGCCATTTGCTCGCGCGTATCACGGGAGTAACATTGCCGCAGGAGGCGATTTGGCCCGGCGCCAAGGAATTTTGTCATGATGTCAAAGACGGCGATCAACTGGGCGGCGGGCCTCGGCGTTGCGGCATTCGTAACGGCAGGCGCGTTCGCTGTAAAATATTACGACGCCCGGCCGGGAGCGGCGACGTCGCCGCTCGCGCTGCAAAGCGCACCAGCCGTCGCGCCCTCGCCGCCCGCGACCCGGGTCGCCGCAACGCCCGCCGCTCCTGCGCCTGCCGCCGTCCAGCCGGCGGCGCCAAGTCCCGCCCCGGCGCCGGCGGCGACGCCTGCGGCCATTCCCGACCAAGCTGCGCCGGACCAGCCGCGCCCCGCCTTTGACGTGGTGCGAGTCGAACCGACCGGCGACGCCGTCATCGCCGGACGCGCTTCGCCCCTCGCCGCGGTCGAGTTGCGCGCCGATGGGCGCGTTGTGGCGGAAACCAGCGCCGACGGCGCCGGCCAATTCGCCATCCTGCCGCCTCCCTTCTCTGCCGGCGGCCATCGGCTGCAATTGGCGGCGCGCCTCGGTGGCGCCCCGGAAGTCTTGTCCGACGCGATCGGGATCGACGTTCCCGCGACGCCCAGCCCGACGCCCGCCAAACCCGCGGCGCCGGCGTCGCAAATGTCGATCGCGACGAAGCCAGTCGCCGCCGCGCCGCCGTCGAAGGCGCCGCCGGCCGAGACGCCGAAGCTCGCCTGGCTTGGCGCAGCGCCGCTCACCGACGCTACCGCCGCGCCGCGCGTCTCGGTTCTGTCGGTCGAGGCGAGCGGGGCGGGTCGCCTCGAGGCGAGAGGCGCCGCAGAGGCCAACAAACTCGTGCGGCTCTATCTGAACAACGCCTTTCTTGCCGAGGCGACGGCCGGGGCCGACGGGCGTTGGTCGCTGACGGTCGAACGCGGCATGACGCCCGGCGCCTATGCGATCCGCGCCGACCAAATCGATCGTGCGAACGGCGCAGTGACCGCGCGCGCCGAAGTCCCTTTCACTTATCCTGAGCGTCCTTCCCCTCAACAGAGCGCCGGGGCCGCCCCGCAACCCTCCGCCAGCTTGACCGCCGCCGCAAAACCCGCCGCCCCGCAATCCTCCGCGAGCTTGACCGCCGCCGCAAAGCCCTCCGCCCCGGATTCCGCCGCGAGCTTGACTGTCGCCGCAAAGCCGGTCGCCCCAGTGCAGGTCGCCGCGGCGTCGAGATCGCTTGGGCCGATCGAGCCGGCCGCGACCAGGCCGCCGGCCGCCACAGCCCCGTCGGCCGCGCCTCTCGTGGCGATGAGCGAAAGCACAAAGCCGTCGGAGCAAGCAGCGCCGCCGCCCGCGCCTCAACCGACCGCGGCGGCTTCGCCCGTCGAGCCGGCCGCCCCGGCAGGCGAAAAGACAAAGCCTTCAGTTGAAGCGCCGGCGTCCGCCGCGCCTGCTCTCGAGGCGGTGAAACCGGCGGAACTCGCAAGTTCCGCCCTGGCGACCAAGGTCCTGGACCAGCCTCTCGCGCCGAGCGCGGCGCCCGCGGAGGCGAGCGCTCCCGCCTCGGTAGCGGCCGAGACGACGGCGCCGCAGCCGGCCGCCGTCGCGGCGGCGGCGTCCGAAAAATCCGCTGACGCCGTCGTCCAGGAAATCCGCACCGCGAAAGTCGTTCGCGGCGACAGTCTCTGGCGCCTCAGCGAGCATTTCTACGGCTACGGCCCGCGCTATCGCGCAATCTATGAGGCGAACGCCACCCAGATCCGTAATCCGCGGCTGATTTACCCCAACCAGATTTTCGTCGTGCCAAAGACCAATTAGAGCATCGGATTCGCAATTTGAATCGCTAGGCTCTCTGGAAACGAACGCCAAGGCCGCGGGCCGCCAGGTGTGAGTTCATTTGGGGCTCCGGTGCTCTAGCTTCACATCGGCGGCATCTTCTCGAATTTCGGCACGGCCGGATCGAGCCGGTCCCAGGCATGACCGCGCACCGTGTACGTCACCATCTGCGGCTCGTATCGGCCTGGATCGTCGAGGCTCGCGGCGTGAATGGTGAAGAGGTCCGGCATGGCCGAGAAGGTCAGATAGACAGGCGACCCGCAGGCGGGGCAGAAGCCGCGCGTCTTCACGTTCCCGCTGTCGCCGACCATGTCCCAATGCGTCGCTTCGCCCTCGAGCTTCACCGCCTCCCTGCTCGGGAAGGTCAGATAGGATCCGTGCCCGGTGCCGCTCGTACTCTGGCAGTCGCGGCACTGGCAGTCGTTCATCGCAATCGGCTCGGCCGAGATTTCATAGCGGATCGCGCC
>DASZFX010000371.1:0-4290 GCA_035939375.1 Roseiarcus sp. | reverse complement strand
TACCGTCGTTTTCATCACCACGCCCTCGCCTTTGCCGGAGCTTCACAAGACGCTTCTCGCCATCGATCCCCATGGCGGCGGCAAGCCGGGAGGCGGCGACGGCGTCGATCTCTTCGATGCGCTCCAGGCGGCGCTCCGCGGAACGTCGTTCCGCATTGGAATCCAGAGTCAAGTCACCTGCAAGATCGTGAAGGACGGCCTATGCGATTGGAGCGCCTCTTCTACGCCCTGACCGTCGCCGCGACGCTCGTCGGCTGCGGCTCGGCCGTCGCCGCCGAGCGGGCGCTGCTGATTGGCGTCAACCACTATCCCGGCCTCATCAGCCAGGGCCGCGCCGGCGGCCGCGACCTTCGCGGCGCGGTGGCGGACGCTCAGACGTTTCAGGACGTGTTGATCAAGATTTTCAAATTCGACCCCGGCTCGATCGAAGTCTTGACCGACGAAGCGGCGACCCGCGAGCGTGTCTTGAGCGAGTTCAAGACATTTCTCGTCGAAGGCTCGAAGCCCGGCGATACCGTGGTCTTCTATTACGCCGGACACGGCGCCCAGGCCGTGGTGAAGGATCAGGACGGATCGAACCGTCTCACATCGACGATCGTGCCTGCCGACGCCAAGGGCGATCTCGACGCCGCCAATCCGGAAGTCTCCGGCATGATCCGCGGCGACGAGATCGGCGCTATGCTTAAACTGATCGCCGATCGCCATACCCTGGTCGTCGCCGATTCTTGTTTCTCCGGTTCGATCTCGCGCGGCGAAGGGGGCTTGAAGTGGGGCGAGGGTATGCGGACCCTGACGCCCGCCCGCCCGCTTGACATGCCGAGCGGCGAGGTGACGGACGCGTTTCGTCGCGCGGCCAAGATCTCGGGCTCTTTTCTCGATGTCGCCGGCGCGGGGACGACCTCGCGCACGCTCATCGTCCGTCCGGTCGAGAACGGTTCAGGCCCGGTCGTGAAGATCGGTCCCAACATTGTCGGCGCATCGGGCGGCAAGGGATCGCTTGTCGTATGGTCGGCGGCGTCGCTGTCGCAAGTGACCTTCGACGACCCGGAAGTGCTCGGCGGCGTGTTCACGCAGAGCCTTGCGGCGCGCCTGCGCCAGGCGGTCGACGATCCGAGCGGCTCTCATGCGATCACCGGCGGCGGCCTCCTGCAATTCGTCAGGGCGGAGGCGGATCGCTTCTGCAAACAATTCGGACCGGTCGAATGCGCAAACGGCCTGACCCCTCAGCTTCAGGCGCCGGACGGTTATTTGCTGCAAATTCTGGCCCCAGCCGCGGTGAGCCCGGCGCCTGCGCCGCCGGCGCAGCCTGAAACCGTCCCGACGGTCACCCAGGAGGCGGAGCAGGCGCTTACGCATGAGAACGATTTTTCGCTCGCGGTGAAAATTCTGCCGAGCGACACGATCAAGCTCCACGGCGAGGTGCGCGTCGTTGTAAGATCGGCGGAGCCCGGTACGCTCGTCATCCTTGACCGCGACGCCGACGGTCATCTCCACCAGCTGTTTCCCAACAAATATTCCGAGCGCAACTACAGGGGCGGCTTCATCCACGGCGACGTCGACGTCCTGATCCCCGACGAAGGCTTCCGCATCACCGCAAACGATGCGGGCGGCAGCGAACTTCTCGTCCTAGTCGCCGAGCCGGACATCGACCTCAAAGGAATTGTCGGCCAGGAGTTGCAGCTCCAGCCGATCGCCGAGCCCAAAGACTTTTTGGCGCGGCTTGCGGCGAAAATGCTCGCTCCGAAGCTCACCGAGGACCCGAACGTGCCCAATCGCGCCTATCGGTGGGCCTTTGCGACAGCAAGTTATGCAATCGAATAACGACCTTCGCGAGTGTTGATCATGAGCATGAACGAAACTCTCGGTTCGACGAAACGATCTCTCAGCGAACGACGAGCGCAAGGCAAAGGCCGCGGTCGCTATCGCGCGGCGCTGTTCGCGCTTTGCGTTGTGTCGGCGGCGATCGCCGCGCCGGCTCTGGCGGAAAAGCTCCCTACCGATCCGCTCCTGCGTATCGAGGCGGGGATGCATACGTCGGTCGTCAAGGCGGTCAGCCTGTCGGCGGACGAGAAGTTGGCGGCGACCGGCACCGACGACAAGACGGTGCGGCTCTGGTCGGTTCCGGACGGACGGCTGTTGCGTACGTTTCGCATGCCGGTCGATTCCGGCAATGGCGGAAAGGTCTTTGCGGTCGCCTTGTCGCCTGACGGCTCGCTCGTGGCGGCCGCCGGCTGGGACGCCGCCTATGAAGTCGAGCAACACATGTACGTGACTTTGTTCGACGCTCGCACCGGCGCCATGTTGGGGCGGCTGGGACCGTTGCCTAACATCATCAATATCCTCGAATTTTCCCCCGACGGCGGCCGCCTCGTCGCTGGCTTCGGCGGTCGCAGCGGCGTCAAAGTCTGGGCGGCGCCGGTCTGGACCGAGGCATTGTCGGACGCCGGCTATGGCGATCAGGTCTATGGCGCGAATTTCGCCGCCGACGGCCGTCTGACGACGGCCTCCTACGATGGAAACATCAGGCTCTACGACGCGAACCTTCAGCTGAGGGCCAAGCGCATCGCTTCGGGCGGTCATCGACCGCATGGCGTCGCTTTTTCGCCGGATGGACAGGCGATCGCTGTCGGCTACGACGATTCGACCAATGTCGATGTGGTCAACGCCGGCAATTTGACCAAGCTCTTTTCCGCCGATACGCGCGGCCTCACAGGCGGCGCTCTCATTAGCGTCGCCTGGTCGGCCGATGGACAGAGACTATTCGCCGGCGGAACCCATTGGGAAGGCGAGATACGCCCTGTATACGCCTGGCCGAATGGCGGGCGCGGCGCGCGCTTCGTCGCCTCCTCGGCGTCGAGCGACGTGGTCCGCGACCTGCGTCCTTATGGGCGCAGCGGGGTTGCTTTCGGATCCGGCGATCCGGCGTTTGGCATGGTTGGCGACGCCGGCAATCTCGCGATGTTCAAGGGACCGGTGACAGCGGATTTGCGCGGCGCGCGCGGACAAGCTTTCGCCGTTTCGCGCGACGTCCGACGAGTGCGTTTCGGGCTTAAGCAGAATGGAGTCGATCCTTTTGAATTCGACGCGGCTCAGTTCAACCTCATCGCTTCGCCGGTCGCGCCTCCCGGTCTTCATCCCGCCAGGATCGATGGCCTGTCGATTACCGAATGGGTCAACTACACGACCCCCAAGCTCAACGGCAAAGGGCTGCCGCTTGAGCAATTCGAAATATCTCGCGCCATCGCCATTCTGCCCGATGCGAGCGGCTTCATTCTCGGCGCCGATTGGCATTTGCGTCGCTTCGATTCTCTCGGAAAGGAAGTCTGGGAGGAGCCCGTGCCGGGCTCGGCATGGGGGGTGAACCTGTCGGACGACGGCCAGATTGTCGTCGTCGCCTATGGCGACGGGACGATCCGTTGGCATCGAACGAGCGACGGCAAGGAGTTGCTGGCGCTTTTCGTCCAGGCGCAGGACAAGCGCTGGGTCGCCTGGACGCCGAGCGGCTACTACGCGGCGTCGCCCGGCGGCGAGGATCTGATCGGCTGGCACGTCAATCGCGGTCTCGAAAAAGCGCCGGACTTCTTTCCCGGCTCGCGCTTCCGCGACCGCTTCTATCGTCCCGACATCGTCCAGAGCGTGCTCAATACGCTCGATGAGGCCAAGGCCGTCGAAGAGGCCGACGCCGCCGCCCATCGCAAGCGCGACACCACGCCCTTGATCCAGCATCTGCCGCCGGTGATCACGGTGAAGGGACCGGCGACGGGCGCAACCTTCTCCGCCGCCGGCGTGACGCTCGATTACGATCTGCGTTCGCCGTCGGGCTCGCCCGTCGATGCGGTCGACGTGCTGATCGATGGGCGTCCGGCCGCCGAGGCGCGCGGGTTCGAGCGGGTCGCGGCGGGAACGGTCGCCTTGGGGGCGGGCCATGTCAATGTGACGCTGCCGCCGCGCAACGTCTCGGTGGCGCTCATCGCCCATTCCGGGGCGCTCGCCAGCGAGCCGGCGGCGGTCAATCTCCTCTGGGCGGGCGCGGCGCCGGCGAGCGCCGACGCCAATCTGCTCAAGCCCAAGCTCTATGGCCTGTTCATCGGGATCAGCAAATACCAGGACGATCGGCTGCAGCTCGGCCTTGCGGCGAAAGACGCCCATGATCTCGCCGAAGCGCTGAAGGCGCAGTCGGGCAAGCTCTATGGCGGCGTCGAGACACGGGTGCTGATCGATCAGGAGGCGACGCGCGGCGACATTCTCGACGGGCTCGAATGGCTGGAGAAGCAGGTGACGAGCCGCGAC
>DASZFX010000370.1:0-3039 GCA_035939375.1 Roseiarcus sp. | reverse complement strand
CATGCGCACGATTTCATTTGCCAGTTCAGCGCCGGCTACGACACCAATGTCGGCGAACACGGCGCCCAGCTTTCCGGCGGCCAGCGTCAGCGCATTGCGATCGCCCGCGCAATCCTGAAGGACGCGCCAATTCTCCTGCTCGACGAGCCGACGGCGGCGCTCGATTCGGAATCCGAGCGCGAAGTGCAAAAGGCGCTGGACGATTTGCGCATGGGCCGCACGACGCTGGTCGTCGCTCATCGCTTGCAGACGATCGTCGGCGCCGATCGCGTCTTCGTGATCGAGGCCGGGCGCGCGGTCGAGACCGGGGTGCATCGAGAGTTGATCGCGCGCAAAGGCGCCTATTACGCGTTCTTCGCCGCACAATTCGGGGCGGCGGCGGCCTTGCCGATCGGGTGAGGCGCGCCACGACGGCTCGGCCAGAACAATGGCCGCGCCCCCGAAGCGGCGCCTCGCCTCTTCTCACAAGGTCGGCCGCGGCATCGTCGCGGCGGGGCGCCGCGTCCGGTAGAGGCTGTTGTAGGCCGCCGCCGCTGAAATCGCGCTGACCGCGAGTACCGTCGCCCACCACATTTGCGAGAAATCCTCCGCCAGGAACGCAAGGGTCAGATCGGCGGCGAGAGCTGCGACCATATAAGGGGCGATTCTGGGCGGCAGCGCGCCGACTTTGCGAAAACCGAGCCAGGCGATCGCGGCGGCGAGAGCCGCGCCGATCGCGCCATTCTCGTACCAAATCTCGAACAGCGCGACGCGCGGCGTTCGCGGCGGCAAAAGTCCGTTGGCGACGCCCTGGATCGCCGCATCGAAACCATGGCCGGTGAACAGCCGCAGAGGATCATGCAGCAGAATCTCGGCGGCGGCGGCGAGCGGCGGAAAAGGCTCGTCGAGCGAGGCGAGCTTGGCGTGATAGAACCAGCGCGCCAAGGCCGGCGCCATGGCGGGCGCGATCGGGCTAAAGAGGATGATCGCCGCCGCGAGCAGGCCGAGATCGAAAGCCGTGCGCTTGACGTCGGAAATTCCCAAGGACAAAGCGAGGACGCCGACCAGCAGCGCCGCCGCCGTCACCGCCGATCCGATCGCGAAGATGAAAGCTGCGGCGATGATCAAGACAAGGCGCGCATAGCCGTTGCGCCCGCGTGCGGCGAGCCCGGCCATCGCCGGCCACATCAAAACGACGAGCGAAACGCCGGCTCGGCCGATGCGCCCGTCGCTCGCCTGGAGGCCGGCGTGAGCGGCGAGCGCCACGAAGAGCACCGCGAGCATCGCGAAGGCGACGCCGAGCGGGAAAAGATAGAGATCGCCGGCCCGCACATGGTCGCGCATGCAGACAATGGCGAGAAAGGCGAGCACGGCCGTTCCAACAAGCTTGCCGAGATGCTGTACCGCGGAAGAGGGAAAAGGCGTCCAGGCGAGCGAAAGGACGACCCAGGCGAGAAGCGCGAGCGCGCACCAGTTGAT
The DNA here is from genome assembly GCA_035939375.1 of Roseiarcus sp. Taxonomy (GTDB): domain Bacteria; phylum Pseudomonadota; class Alphaproteobacteria; order Rhizobiales; family Beijerinckiaceae; genus Roseiarcus. The sequence goes on along the minus strand of DASZFX010000370.1, from coordinate 1,581 downwards.
CGGCGAAAAGAAAGCGTTGCGAACCTTGTCCGCCGCGCCGCGCACCGGGTCGAGCATCGCTGCGACGATGAGCAGCGCAACGCCGATCGGGAAAAAGACGAAGATCGCGCGCGACGACAGCGATTCGGCGCACGGCGTCCCGATCGCCAGCACGGCGAAGCCCAGCCTTTGCAGGAGGCGGGCGGCGTCGGCGCCGGCGTCGAGGGAGCTTCTGGGCGTCGTATCGACCATATCCGCTTGGACTCGCTTGGGTCTTACGTTTATACGGCGCCAACGCGGCCAACACTGTGGGCCGGCTGCAACACTGGCGCTGCAAATATGATTCTTCTTCGCCGGCCGAAGCTGCGGTGAGCAAAGTCGCGCCCTCCCCCTTGCGCGCCCGAGGCGAGGCGCGCGCCGTCTTTTCCCGTATCGGCGCGGTGAGCCGGCCGGCGCGGGTCTTCGAATCCGGGGGCTTGAGACTTCGCTTTCCCAGGACGGCCGGGCCTTGCGAGGCGGTGCTGATCAATACCGGCGGCGGCATGGCCGGCGGCGACCGCGCTCTTGTCGAACTCGATCTGGAATCCGGCGCCGATGTGCTCGCCACCACGCAATCGGCCGAAAAGATCTATCGCTCCGAGGGCGAGGCGGCCGAGGTCGAGACGCGGCTGGCTCTCGCTGAGGGGGCCCGCCTCGCCTGGACGCCGCAGGAGACGATCCTCTTCGAAAGCGCCCGGCTGGAGCGCCGGCTCGAGGCCGACGTCGCCGAGGGCGCCTGGCTGCTGCTCATCGAATCGGCGGTCTTCGGCCGCCTCGCCATGGGCGAAGAGAGCATCGAGGCGAGTTTTAAGGACCGCTGGCGGATCCGCCGCGGCGGCCGGCTCGTCTTCGCCGAGGCGTTGCGGATCGAGCATGCAGCCGCGGCCTTGCGTCGACCCGCGGTCGGCCGCGACGCGCGGGCGATTGCATCCTTTTTGTTCATGGCGCCTGAGGCGGCGGCGCATCTGGAGAGGATCCGGGGCCTGTTCGATGAGATCGCCGCTCGTTCCGGCGCGCCTTTGGAGGCGGCGGCGAGCGCCCTTGACGGCTTCATCGTCGCCCGCGCTCTTTCGCCCGATCCCGCCCGATTGCGCAGCGGCGTCCTCGCCGTCATGATGGCGCTTACCGACCGCGCCGCGCCGCGCGTCTGGCAATGACATCGGCGCCGCGCGGGCGCCCATCTCGCTTGTCCAACCTTGAAAGACCGGTCGCCCATCGATGAACCTTACGCCTCGCGAAAAAGACAAGCTGATGGTCGCCATGGCGGCAATCGTCGCGCGCCGACGCCTCGAGCGCGGCGTCAAGCTCAACTATCCCGAGGCGGTGGCGCTGATCACCGATTTCGTCGTCGAAGGCGCGCGCGACGGGCGCTCGGTCGCCGAATTGATGGAGGCCGGCGCGCATGTGCTGAAGGCCGACCAGGTGATGACCGGCGTCGCCGAGATGATCCACGACATCCAGGTCGAGGCGACGTTTCCGGACGGGACGAAGCTCGTCACCGTCCATCACCCGATCCGCGGCTCCGAAGCCGAGCTGACGCCCGGCGAGGTCATCGCCGAACCG
>DASZFX010000369.1:0-7156 GCA_035939375.1 Roseiarcus sp. | reverse complement strand
GCGCATCTCCGGCACTTCGAATTCCTTGGTCACATGGCCGAGCGAACAATAGAAGACGCGGCCTTTCCCATGACGGCGCTTCCATACGACCGGCATGACCACGCCTTCGACCCAGTCGGCGTGTTCGCCCGAGAAAGTCGTCGTCGCCAGCACTTCGTTGGAAGGGTCGACATGCATGTAATATTGCTCGGACCGGTAGGGGAAGCTCGCCGGCAGGTCCTTCATGATCGGATCGTCGCGCTTCACGATGTCGACGCGATAATCGACGATATTGCCGGGATGGGCGACCCATTGGCCGCCGACCATGAATTGATATTCGACCGCCTCGCGAAAGGCGTCGGCCATGCCGCCATGATACCCGGCGAGCCCGACGCCGCCTCTCACCGCGCGGGTTAAATTGTCGAGTTCCTCTTTTTCAATCTTCGACATCGTATAGATCGGCACGATCAAGCTCATGTCGGCGATGGCGGGATCGGCGAAGGCCTCGGTCGTATTTTCAATATAGGTCTCGAAACCTTCCTCCTTCAGCATGTCGGCGACGATGTGAGCGCCGATTTCCGGCTCATGGCCGCTCCATCCTCCCCAGACAATGAGAGCTTCGCGCATCGTTGAACTCCTTTCGATCGTCTTTGGCGGGGCGGGCGCTCAGTCGAGTTCGCCGGTCTTGAGGCCGATGGGCAGCGGGGCAGGGCGTTCGGGCCTACTCTCAATGGCGATAAAGGCGCCGGATTTCGAGGAGCGTTCGAACGCCTCCATCACTTCCAGCACATGGAAGGCGAGGGCGCCGCTTGCGCGATGCGGCCGGTCGGAGCGGATCGCGTGAGCCATGTCGGCCGCGCCGATGATGCGAAAATTGCCGTCGGCGTAGGAATGCTCGGTCTCGATCGGCGCCCAGTTGTCGTCGGCGGTCGCGATCTCGATCTGGCCGCCGAAATAATTCGGATCGGGCACGATCAAAGAGCCTTTCGTGCCGTAGATTTCGAGCGGCTTGTGCTGGTGCCGGGCGACGTCGAAGCTCATCGCGATCGAGACCGTCGCGCCGCTGACGAACTCCATTGTTCCGGCGATGTGGGTCGGCGTCTTGACGGCAATCGGTTCGCCTCGCCGCGGCTCGCTCGAGATGACGCGTTTGTTGCGCAGCTTGGTCGCAACGCCGGCGACGCGCGCGATCGGCCCGAGCAGATCGACCAGGGCCGTAATGTAGTAGGGCCCCATGTCGAGCATCGGCCCGGCGCCCTTCTCATAGTAGAACTCGGGATTGGGATGCCAGCGCTCGTGGCCAGGGCACATGAAATAGGCCGCGCCGCCAACCGGCGTTCCGATCCGACCATCGTCGACCAGCTTGCGGCATGTCTGATGGGCGCCGCCTAGGAACGTATCGGGCGCGCAACCGACGCGCAGCTTGCGCTTCCTGGCCGCCTTGATGAGCTTCTTCGCCTCATCGACGGCGACGCCCAGCGGCTTTTCCGAATGGACGTGCTTGCCGGCTTTTATCGCCTGCAGGCTCACCGCGACATGCGCCTTGGGGATTGTGAGGTTGACGACGATCTCGATTTTCGGATCGCCCAGCAAGGCGTCGATTGAGACGGCTTTCAATCCGAATTCTTTCGCCCGCGCCCGAGCCGCCGTCACGTTGAGGTCGGCGAGCGCGCGTACATCGAGAATGGGGAAGAGCTGCGCGGCCTTCAGATAAGCGGCGCTGATATAGCCGCAGCCAATGACGCCAATGCCGACCCGTTTCACTTCTCTCTCCCCTCGGACCGCGTCAGCGCAGCAGCGCCGGGCCGGTCGTGCTCCACGGCGCGCCATAGAGGTCGCGCAGCGTCATCGCGGCCGCGCCACGCGCCCACATTTCGTCGCTCCATTGATGGACGACGATCTCCGCGACATGGGCGAGGCTCGCCGGCGTCAGGGCCGAAGCGGTTTCGCGCAAGGGCTCCAGGAGAAGCGGGCCCGCTTTGACCGCGGCGCCGCCGAGGATGACCTTGGGCGGGGCGAAAAGCGTGATCAGATTGGCGATTGCGAAGCCAAGCGCGTCGCCCGCCGCCGCGAGTATGCCGATGAAGCGCTGATCGCCGGCTTGGGCAAGTTCGATGACGCGGTCGAGCTCCTTGCCGACGCGAGCAAAGCCGTTGCGATCGCCGTCGAGCGGACCGAGCGCCTCGGCGAGGATCGCGCTTTCCGAGGCGATCGAGGCGAGCCGATTGCGGCCATCGCCCGAGGCGTTGGGGCGCACGAGCAGATCGCCGAGGTCCGGGGACAGGCCGCCGGCGCCGCGGAACAACTCGCCGTTATGCATGATGCCGAGGCCGAGATTGTTCTCGATGCTGACGACGAGGAAATCGCTGAGCCCCTTGACCTCGCCGAACCAATGTTCGGCCAGGGTGACGAGATTGACGTCGGTGTCGATGGAGACCGGCAGTCCGAGGCGCGCGGACAGCTCTTTGGCGAACGGCAGATCGCGCTCGCCGAAGACCGAGCTCTGACGGCAGACCCCGCTCGCGCGCTCGACGACGCCGGGCAGGCCGACGCAAAGACCGGCGATGCGCGCAATCGTCAGATCGGCGTCGGCGAGACAGCGCCTGACGCCGTCCTCGACGAGATCGGCGACGACATTGGCCGGCTGGCGGCTGATGCGGATCGGCAGGGCGAGGCTCGCCAGAACGTCGGCGCGGAAGTTGGTCGCCGCTATCGTGATCTGGTCCGGCGCGAGTTTGACGCCGACGACATACGCCGCCTCGGGGTTGAGTTCCAGCATCACGCGCGGCCGGCCGCGCGCTGCATCGCGCACATCGCCGATCGGCCGGGCGACGATGAGATCGTCCTCGATCAGCGATGCCGTGATCGCGGAAACCGTGGTCGGGCTCAAATCCGTACGGCCGCAGATTTCGACGCGGGAGATCGGACCATGGCGACGGATGGAATCCATCACATGGAACCGATTGATGGCGCGCATGAGTTCTGGGTCGGCTGTTTTCATCTAAGCGCGTCGATCCGCTGTGACCGATATTTGTCCGGGTCCAGGATAAATTTCACTCCACGAGAGGGGTGTCAATGGGCCAAAATCGCCTGCTTTGCAGAAAAATCCAGTCCATCCTTGACAGGGGCGCGATCTCGGGACAGATTTAATACGCATACCGCATAAATAAGAACACATCACCGCTGACCTTCTCCGGGGAGGAGACCATGATGTTTCGGAACCTAGCGCTCGCATCTTTTGGCCTTGCGCTCGGGGCGAGCGCCGCCTTGGCTGACACAACCGTTCGCGTTCTGCATGTGGCGAACGATCCCGGCACACTTGAGCTCTGGAACAAGATTGCTCGGGATTACGAGGCGCAGAACAAGGGGGTCAAGATCGACCTCCAATATCTCGAAAACGAGGCGTTCAAGGCCAAGCTGCCGACCATGCTGCAATCGGATGCGGAGCGGCCGAGCGCCTTCTACAGCTGGGGCGGCGGCGTCATGCGCGCGCAAGCCAAGGCGGGCTTCTTGCAGGACATTTCGGCTGGCGCTGCGCCTTGGGCGAACACGATGTCGCCGGCTTCGGTCCAGGCGTTCCAGGTCGACGGCAAGACCTTTGGAATTCCCATGAACACCGGCGAAGTCGGCTTCTTCTACAACAAGAAACTCTTCGCCCAGGCCGGCGTGAAGGCCGAAGACATCAAGACTTGGGACGATCTTCTCGCCGCGGCGAAGAAGATCAAGGCCGCCGGCATCACGCCGATCGTCGTCGGGGCCGGCGAAAAGTGGCCGATGCATTTCTATTGGTCCTATCTCGTCATGCGCATCGGCGGCGCCAACGCCCTCGCGGACGCGACCGCGGGCAAGGACGGCGGATTCAAGAACGCGACCTTCGTCGAGGCTGGCAAGCGTCTGCGCGAACTCGCCGAGATCGAACCTTTCCAGGCCGGCTATCTCTCGACCAGCCATCCCCAGGCCGAGGGCATGTTCGGCGATGGCAAAGCCGCAATGCAGCTCATGGGCCAATGGCTGCTGACAGCGCAAGTAACCAACGCCGCGGATAAGAAGGGCCAGCCCAACGACAATATCGGCCTCTTGGCGTTCCCGCTCGTCCCCGGCGGCAAGGGCAAGTCGAGCGATACGCTCGGCGGCATCAACGGCTGGCTGGTCAGCAAAGGCGCGCCGAAGGAGACGATCGATTTCCTGAAATTCTTCAGCCAGGAAAAGTATCAGCGCGAGGCGGCGGCCAAGGGCGACTATATACCGGTCGTGAATGGAACCGAGAGCGCGATCGCAGATCCGGTCGTGAAGCAGATCGCCTCCGATCTCGCGGTTACGACCTACCACCAGAACTTCTTCGATCAGGACCTTGGGCCGTCGGTCGGGCGCGTCGTCAACGACATTTCGGTCGCCGTGGCGGCCGGCCAGATGTCGCCGGCGGACGGCGCGGCCGCCGTGCAACAGGCCTTTGATGAGCAATAGGCCTTGAAAGGACCGAGGCGGACCCGGCCCCGCGTTTGCCGCGGGGCGCGGAAATGCAGCAAGGAAAGATTGGCCCCGCCGTGTTTCCGCTTGATGGCCGGACTCGTTCCGGCCATCCTTGTTACGGGTCCTGCCGGGATGAATTTGGGTGAAACACATTGCTCCTCTCGCGGGCGTGAGGGTTCGTTTGAATCATCCATTTGCGCGCGTTTAAATCGATCTCATAGGCGCCGATGACCGTTACGACGATACGCGACAGCAGGGGGGCGAGCGGCGGCATGATAGCCGCCGCGCTGATTTTCCTGCCGCCGGCGCTGCTGCTGTTCACGATTTTCGTGATTTTGCCGATCGGCGAAGCGGCCTGGTACAGCTTCTACAATTGGAACGGCTTCAATCGGCCGGACAATTTCATCGGGCTCAAGAACTATATTTCCCTACTGGACAATCCCTATTTCAAGAAGGCCGTACTCAATACCCTCATCATCATCGCCGTCTCGCTCACCGTACAATTGCCGCTGGCGCTCGCCATGGCTTTGCTTCTGGCCAAGCGCGCCTTCGGCGCCGTCGCCTTCCGCCTGATCTTCTTCATGCCGTATATTCTGGCCGACGTCGCCGCCGGCTTGATATTCCGCTTTATGTTCGACGGCGATTACGGCCCGGTTTCGGGTCTCAGCCAAGCGCTCGGCTTCGGCCCGATCTACATGCTGGCGAGCCCGTCGCTCGCCATGGTCGCTTTGCTCGTCGTCATCATTTGGAAATATTTCGGCTTCCACATGATGCTGTTCATCGCCGGCTTGCAAGGCATCGACCGCAGCCTCTACGAGGCGGCCGAGATCGACGGCGCCGGCGCCTTCCAGCGCTTTCGCTTCGTGACGATCCCGCAGCTCTCATCGATGATCAAACTGTCGGTGTTCTTCTCGGTGATCGGCGTGTTTCAGCTCTTCGACGTCGTCATGCCGCTGACCGGCGGCGGCCCGTTCAACGCCACCCATACGATGGTGTCGTTCCTCTATATTTTCGGCATTACGCGCATGCGGGTCGGCTTCGGTTCGTCGGTCGGCGTCGTCCTTTTCATCATCTGCGTGACCTTCGCTTTCGGCTACCGGCGATTCCTGATGCGCGATGAGTGAGCAACTGGCCATCGCCGCGCCTTCCGGCCTCGCTCGCGCCAGGAGGCGCTCGCGCGAGCAGAAGCCTTTCGATCTCTTCCCGCTGTTTCGGCTGGCGGTTCTGCTCGTCGTCGCCAGCATCGTCGTCGTGCCGCTCATCGCCACCGCCATCGGCGGGTTCAAGGAACTCGGCGAATTGCGCGCCAATCCGCTCGGCTTGCCGCATGAATGGCAGTGGGCCAACTACCGTGAGATTCTCGAAAGCCAGCGCTATTGGCGGGTGCTCGGCAATTCGCTGCTTATTGCCTGCCTGACGGTCGCGATCACTGTCTCGCTCTCGGCCATGGCCGCTTTCGCGTTCGCGCAGCTGAAATTCTTTGGCCGTCGCTTCCTCTTCACCTATATGACGCTCGGCCTGATGTTCCCGGCCGCGACCGCTATCCTGCCGCTATTCATTCAAGTGCGCGACCTAGGCCTTCTCGACACGCCTTGGGGCGTAATCCTGCCGCAGGCCGCTTTCTACCTCGCCATGGCGGTGCTGCTTTTGCGCAACGCCTTTCGCGAATTGCCGAGCGAATTGCTCGACGCCGCCCTCGTCGACGGCTGCGGCTATGTCAGGTACTTTCTCTATGTGACGCTGCCGCTGTCGCGACCGATCCTGTCGACGGTCGCGATCATCACCTTCGTCCACAGCTGGAACAGCTATCTGGTGCCGCTGATCCTTTTGAATACCGAGACGCTCTATCCCTGGCCGCTCGGCCTGATGGCCTACCAAGGCGAATACATGACCGACTGGCAATTGGTCCTGGCCTTTGTCACACTGACCATCCTGCCGGCGATCATCGTGTTCGTCCTGGCGCAACGCCATATCGTCGCGGGACTGACGGCGGGCGCGGTGAAAGGGTAGGGCGCGGAGGTCCGCGCCGGCGACCCATCGACGCGCCCCGTCATTGCGAGCGACGCGAAGCAATCCACGAAACCGCCGGCGCCGAACCGATCGCTTCGCCCGCAATGGACCGGCGAGCGGGCCCGACCACATGAAGTTGATGTCCGCCGCCTGGAAAAGGCGAGCGAAGCCCCTTACGCTCGCCTTTCAATCGCGCGGCAAAGCCTGCCGCCGCCCTTTGGAAGAGGCGCCTTTCAATGACCATGCCGATAACGCGTCTTGGCAAAACCGGCCTTGCCGTCTCTCGTCTCGCTTTGGGAACGATGACGTTTGGCCTGCAGACCGATGAAGCCGTCTCTCGTCAGATCCTCGACAAGGCGGCGTCGGGCGGCGTCAATTTTCTGGACACGGCCGACGTCTATCCGCTCGGCGGCGACCTGACGACGGTCGGTCGCACCGAAGAGATCGTCGGCCGTTGGCTCAAAGGGCAGCGCCAGTCCTACATTCTCGCGACCAAGGCGGTCGGCAAGATGGGGCCGCAAGCCTGGGACGAGGGCGCGTCGCGCAAGCACCTCATCGATGCTATCGACGCTTCGCTCCGCCGGCTGCAAACCGACTATGTCGACCTGTACCAGCTCCATTCCGACGACATGACGACGCCGCTCGACGAGGCGCTCGAGGCCCTGGACGCGATTGTCAGGTCCGGCCGCGCGCGCTA
>DASZFX010000368.1:0-10564 GCA_035939375.1 Roseiarcus sp. | reverse complement strand
TCTCCTGCTCGCCCAGAAATTCATGCCGACCGAATTCGACTGGCGCATCGGCATCCTCGACCGCGAGCCGCTTTTCGTTTGCCAATATCGCATGGCGCGCGGCCACTGGCAGATCATCAAGCATGGGCCAAACGGCGCACGCGAGGGCGGCTCGAGCACGATCGCGCTCGCCGAGGCGCCGGCTCAAGTCCTCGAAGTCGCCTTGCGTGCGGCGAGCGCGATCGGCGACGGGCTGTATGGGGTCGACGTCAAGCAGACGGCCGATGAAATCGCCGTGATCGAAGTCAACGACAATCCCAATCTCGATCACGGTTGCGAAGACCTCGTCGGCAAGGACGAGGTCTGGAGCCGCATCCTGCAATGGTTCGTCAAGCGGATCGATGCGTGATGAGACGTTCGCTGAGCGCGCGCGCCTCATGAACGCGCCATTGTCCGATCGCCGCCTGACGCCGGCGCGGCCCGATCTCGCCGCCGATTGGCTGCGCGGCAAGGTCGAGGCGGCGCGCTTCGTCGCGGGCTGGCGGCGGCGCGTCGTGGAGCCTGTCGCGCCCTTGCGCCGCGCGCCGGCGCATGATGCGCCTCTCGAGACCGAGGCGCTGTACGGCGAGAGCGTCATCGTCTATGAGGAGCATGAGGGCTGGGCCTGGGGGCAATTGCAGCGCGATCTTTACGTCGGCTTCATGCCCGCCAACGCGCTGGGGCCGGAAGCCCGGCCGACCCATCGGCTTTCGGCGCTGCGCAGCTTCCTCTATCCGAAGCCCGACATTAAAGCGCCGCCGCTGATGGCCCTGTCCTTCGAGGCAAGGGTTCAGGTCGTCGCCAGCGAGGGCGCTTTCTGCATCGCCGAATCCGGGTTCCTCTACGCCCAACATCTAGTACCGCTCGATCGCTTCGAGCCCGACTTCGTCGCCGTCGCCGAGCGGTTCCTGGAAATCCCCTACCTATGGGGCGGACGCAGTTCGCAAGGCCTCGATTGTTCGGCGCTGGTGCAGACCGCGCTCGCCGCCGCCGGTCGGGCCGCGCCGCGCGATACCGACATGCAAGAGGCCGCGCTCGGCGCGCCCATTGGGTTCGACGCGGCGCTCGCCGGCCTCGAGCGCGGCGATCTCGTCTTTTGGAAGGGCCATGTCGGCGTGATGCGCGACGAGGCGATCATGATTCACGCCAGCGGCTGGCAGATGAAAGTGGTCGCCGAGCCTCTCGCCGGCGCGCGTGCGCGCATCGCCGCAAAAGGCGGCGGCCCGATCACGTCAATTCGGCGGCTTTGAAGGCGGGACCGATCTAAGCGTCGTCCCGCTGACCCGGGCTACTTCTTGCCCTTGCTCATCGTCAGATTGCCGAAGCGCGAGTTGAAGCGCGACAGGCGTCCGCCGCGGTCGAGCAATTGCTGCGAGCCGCCGGTCCAGGCCGGATGAGTCTTGGGGTCGATGTCGAGGTGAAGCGAGGCGCCCGGCTCGCCATAGGTCGAGCGGGTCACGAACTCGGAGCCGTCGGTCATGACGACCGTGATCACATGGTAATTGGGATGGATGTCGGCCTTCATCGCCTTGTCCTCGAAACACAAAAAAGAGAGCCGCCCGGAGGGCCGGCGGCTTCGCGCGTCGGGCGTCCTATAATGCACCGGCCGGCGGGAGACAAGCGCGAGAGCGCGGGCGCAGGGGCGCTCGATCAGGGCCAAGAGCGGTTCGCGCCGATCACGGCCCTTGCTCCTGGGCCGGATTCGCAGCCATGGCGCCGGGCGGCCAGGCGATGCGTTTGCGCGATATTCCGCGACATTGCGGCGCACGTTGGAATTTGCGCGCTCCTTGCCCCATCTTTGAAAAGAGTCCAAATTCCCAGGCCGTTAACAAGCTTCCGGGCCCTTAAGGAGAGACAATCAATGAACGCGATCTCGCTGGTTTCGCGGCGCGCTCTTTGGGGCCTTTTCGCGCTCTGCTTCTGGGCGGCGGCTTCCTCGGCCGACGCCGATAGCGATCCGCCAAAGCCCAGCGGCGCGACCGACATGGCCAAGGCGCTCGAGACCGGCCCCCTGCCGGAATTGACGATCGGCGACGCCGCCGGCGTGCCGATCATCGAATATGGCTCGCTCACTTGCTCGCATTGCGCGCATTTCGACAAGGACGTCTGGCCGGCCGTGAAGGCGGCCTACGTCGATACCGGCAAAGTGCGCTACATTTTCCGGGAATATTCGCGCAACAATCTCGATGTCGGCGCGTTCATGCTGGCGCGGTGCAACGGCGACGACAAGGCTCTCGCCACGATCGAGCTTCTGTTCGCTACGCAAGACCAATGGGCCTTCGTCGACAAGCCGCTCGACGGCCTCGTCGAAGCGCTGAAGCCAACCGGTCTGACGCGCGACGCCATCGAGACCTGCCTGAAGGATCAAGCCAAAGCCAATGCGTTGGTTCAAATCGTCAAGGCGGCTGACGAAAAGTTCTCCGTGAAAGGCACGCCGACTTTCATCATCGACGGCAAAATCTACGGCGGCGCATTGAGCAAGGACGAACTCGACGCGATCCTCAAGCCGCTGATCAAGTAAGCGCTACCAGCGCAACAGACGGTCGCCGAGGATCGCGCCCGCCGCGACGACGATCGCCGTCGCCAGCGTGTACCAGGTCGCGACGAAGAGCGGCGAATCGTCGGTGCAATTGGAGGCGTAGAGGGTCGCCGCGAGCCCCGCTGCGGCAAATCCCGCGACCGCTCCCGCGATTCTCGGCGAGGCCGGCGCGCCCGCGCGCATGACAAACAAAAGCGCCGCGAGCGGCGGGATCGACAGCAACGGGATCAGCATCAAACAGTGAAGCGCGTTCGAGCCGACGAGTTTCGTCAGCCACAGATCGCTCGGCGTCATCATCAGCTCCATGGCGAGGCTGCCGCCGAGCGCGATCGCCGGGACGAAAAGCCCGATCATCCACGGGCCGGCCTTGGCGACCGGCCGCAGCAGCCGCCACGCCAGAAAGCCGGTCGGCGCGGCCAGCGCGATCGTATCCACGAATTTCCAGTCAAAGCGCATCGAGCCCATGGCGCGGGCGATATCGTGGCGCGGGCCGACCATAAGCGCGAAAGCGCAGGCGCTGACAATCGCGCCGAACGCCAAAGCGATAGCAAAGCGCTGGCCGAGCGCCATGCCGCGGGGCTTCGGATCGACGGCCAGCGCAGCGATGAGGTCGGAGGTCTTCATTGCGACATTCTCCGCCACGCCTCGGCGAGAGACTTCAAAGCCCGATGCAGGGCGACGCGAACCGCGCCCTCGCTCATCGAAAGGCGCGCCGCGGTGGCGGCGATCGATTGACCCTGCAGCGAGATCGAACGGACGATGTCCTGCTGGCGAGCCGGCAATTGGCTGATCAGCCGGTCGGCGTCGCTTAAATCATGCGGATCATCCCCCTCAGGGGCGGGAATGACGGCCTCGAAATCCTCGATCGGGGCATATTGCCGCGCGCCGCGGCGGCGCAGGGCGTCGATGATCTTGTGGCGAGCAATCGCGCCGACCCAGGGGGCGAGCCGCAGGCCGCCGTCCCAGGTGTCGCGCTTCAAGTGAATCGCCAGCAAGGTCTCTTGCACCACGTCCTCGACATCCGCATCGCCGACGCGCGAGCGTGCAAAAGCCCCACGGGCCATTGCGCGCACGGAGCGGGCGATTTCTTCGAGCAACTGGCGGTATATCGCCTCGTCGCCCGCCAGCGCCGCGCGCATCTTTTTTGCCCATTCTTCGTCGATTTGGCCTTCGCCCACGGCGGCGTTCGTCCTTCCTTCGCGGCGGCAGGGGAAACGTTACAGGCGCCGATTGATTTTATGCGGAAATCGCGAGGGCGCGACCCGAAGAGGCGAAATTTTGGGCGTCCTGTAACATGGCCTCGCCGGGCGGCGAAATCTTCCGCGACGCTTGGCCGTTCCTGATGAGACCGGCTTTCAGAGGTCTCGCCAAAGGTCGTCCTTGCCCGAGGTTGTCGCCAGGGATTCTCGCCAGAGGTCTTTGCAATGTCCGTATTGCCGTCCGACTTGACCCGCCTCGCCCCTGATCCGCCGCGCCGCGCCGGCGTCGGCCTCAAGGGCGAGCATATCGACCAAATCCTCGCCGAGCGGCCCGATCTCGGCTTTTTCGAAATCCACGCCGAAAACTACATGGGCGAGGGGGGCCCGCCGCATCGCTGGTTGGAGGCGATCCGCGCCGCCTATCCGTTGTCACTGCATGGCGTCGGCCTGTCGATCGGCTCGCCGAAACCGCTGGACCTCGACCACCTCGCCCGTCTCGCCGCGCTCAACAAGCGTTATCAGCCAGGCCTCTTCTCCGAGCATCTCGCCTGGTCGACCCATGACGGCGGATATCTCAACGATCTGCTGCCGCTGCCCTATACAGCCGAGACACTGGCGGTCGTCGTTCAGCACATCGATCAAGTGCAGGAGACGATGCGGCGCCGGATGCTGCTCGAAAACCCATCGACCTATGTCGTCTTCGCCGAGAGCACGATGGCGGAAGTCGAGTTCATCAAGGAAGTCGCCGAGCGCAGCGGCTGCGGCCTTCTTCTCGATGTCAGCAACGTCATGGTCTCGGCGACCAACCACGGCTTTGACCCGACCGTCTATATCGACTCCTTTCCGTTGCGCCATGTGCAGGAAATCCATCTCGCCGGATTTGCCGAGACGGTCGACGATGCAGGACAGCCTTTACTGATCGATGCGCATGATTCGCCCGTGCGCGATCGGGTCTGGGACCTCTATCGCTCCGTCATTAAGCGACTCGGGCCAGTCCCGACCCTGGTCGAATGGGACAATGACGTGCCCGAATGGCCGGTCCTCTATTCGCAGGCGAAGCGCGCCGAAGCGGCGATGCTAAGCGCCATGCGTGAAGCAGGCGAGCTGCGCCATGCCTCTTGATCGGCCCGACGAGCAGGGCGCGGCGTCGTTTCGCGCAACGCTCGACGCTTTTGCGGCGGCTTTGGTTGATCCGACCTGTCCGCCGCCTGCCGGGACGCGCGGGCGCGAAGGCGCAACCGATCAGCGGCGCTTCGCCGTCTATCGCAACAATGTCGCAGTCTCGTTGATCGCCTCGCTCGCGGCGCGCTATCCGGTGACGCGCCGTCTGGTCGGCGAGGATTTTTTCCGCGCCATGGCCCGCGCCTACGCTGCAAGGAGCAAGCCCGAGTCGCCGGTGCTGATTCACTATGGTCGCGGCTTTCCCGCTTTTGTCGCGACATTCGAGCCGGCCCGCGATCTGCCCTACCTGGCGGACGTCGCATGTCTCGAGAACGCCTGGGTCGAGGCCTATCACGCCGCCGAAGCCGAACCGCTGACCCTCGCCGCCCTCGCCGCGCTCGACGCTGACGGTCTCGCCAACGCTCGCGCGCGCTTTCATCCCGCTGCGCGCTTGGTGAGTTCCGATCATCCGATCGCCTCGATCTGGGCCGCGCACCAAGGGGCGGGCGAGGTGAAGGCGATCGAGAACTGGCGCGCCGAGGCCGCGATGACGACGCGGCCGGCGGCCGAAGTCATCCTGCGTCTGCTGCCGCCGGGCGGCTATGCTTTCGCCCGGGCGCTTTTCCACGGCGCGACGATCCGCCAAGCCCATGCGGCGACGGAAATAGAAGATTTCGACGCCGGCGCGCATCTCATCGGCCTTATCGAGGCCGGCGCTTTCGCAAAACTCGACGTCTGAAAGGGCTTTCCATGACAATGGATCGATCCGTCGCGGCGCGGCCCGGCCACGCGAGCGCGCTCTTCAATTTCACGCAAAAAATCTTTGGCTTGGCGCCGATGTCGCTGACCATGCTGGCGCTGCGCTTTGCTCTAGCTGTTCCCTTCTGGCGCTCGGGCATGACGAAATGGGATGGGTTTCTCACCGTCTCCTTCAGCGCCCAGACCCTCTTTACGGAAGAGTACAAACTCCATCTCTTCGGGGCGGAGATCCCCTATCCCGCGCCTGAGCTGATGGCGACCCTCTCTGCGCTCGCCGAGACCTGCCTACCCGTCCTGCTCGTCTTCGGCCTTGGAACGCGCTACGCGGCCCTCGGCTTGTTGTTGATGACCCTGATCATCCAACTCACCATCCCGGACGGCTGGGCCAATTTCCACTTGCCCTGGGCCTCGATGGCGCTGGCGATCGCGACCTTCGGTCCGGGGAGGATCTCGTTGGACCATCTCCTCGGCATCGATGGACAGCGCCGGAGTTGATGCGCGCTTCTTCCGCCCCGTCGGACCTTTATCTGCCCCGAGGCGTGATGCCCGGCTCTGCGCCGGGCGTCACGGCCGGGACGAGCCCGGCCAGGACGGGGCAGGCCGTACCCATCCGAGACACGCAGCACGCGGACTGCCTATCCTTGAGTGACCGACGCGCGAGGCCAGGAGCGGGCGGCCTATTTCCGCGCCGCCAGCGCCTTGGCGCGGATCGCGGTCAACGTCGTCATCGGCGTGATCGCGTCGGGGTCGATCTTCACATGAAGGATCGCCGGCTTGCCCGAAGCCACGGCCCGTTCGAAGGCGGGCGCGAATTCGCCCGTCGCCGCCACCGTCTCGCCATGGCCGCCGAAGGCGCGGGCATAGGCGGCGAAATCGGGATTTTTAAGCTCGGTCGCGCTGATCCTTCCGGGATAGTCGCGCTCCTGATGCATGCGGATCGTTCCGTACATGCCATTGTCGATCACGATGAAGACGATCGGCAGATCGTACTGAACCGCCGTCGCGAATTCCTGCCCATTCATCAAGAAGCAACCGTCGCCCGAGAAAGAGACGACCATACGATCGGGGCAAACGCGCTTTGCGCCTACGGCCGCTGGCACGCCGAAGCCCATCGAGCCCGAAGTCGGTCCGATCTGCGCGCCGATTTTGCGATAGCGCAGGAAACGCCCGGGCCAGCCGGCGTAATTGCCGGCGCCATTGGTGACGATCGCGTCCTCGCCGAGCCTACCGCGCAGCCACAGCATCGCCTCGCCAAGTTGCATCGCGCCGGGCATGGCGGGCGCTTTGTCGGTCCATTCGAGATATTCGGCGCGCGCCGTGCGGGTTTGCTCGCTCCAGGAAATCGCGTTTGGCGGTTGCAAGCCCTCGAGCGCGGCGCAGAAGGCAGGCGCGGTTGCGATGATTCCCAGCGCTGGACGATAGATGCGGCCGATCTCGTGGGGATCGGGATGGACGTGAACCAGCGCCTGACGCGGCGTCGGGACGTCGAACAGCGTGTAACTCTGCGAAGGCATTTCCGACATCCGCCCGCCGACGAGCAGGACGAGGTCGGCGTCTTCGATGCGCGCTTTGAGCCTGGGATTCGGGCCGATGCCGATCTCGCCGGCATAGTTCGGATGTTCGCCGTCGAAGAGCGAGGCGCGACGGAAGGACGCGGCGACCGCCAGGTCGAAACGCTCGGCGAAGCGACGCAGCGCGTGCGTCGCGCGCGCATCCCAGCCGCCGCCGCCGACGACGGCGATCGGCCTTTTGGCGGCCCACAGCATCTTCTGCAATTCGGCCATTTGGGTCAGGCCCGGCCAGATCGGCGCGGGCTCGACGCGCATGGCGTCGGCGACGCCGGCCATGTCGGTCAAGACGTCCTCCGGCAGGGCGATCGCGACCGGGCCCGGCCGGCCCTGCATCGCGACGTGGAAGGCGCGTTGCACGATTTCGGGAATGCGCGCTGCGTCTTCGACTTGCGTGGCCCATTTGACCGTCGGGCCGAGGAACGCGCGATAGTCCATTTCCTGAAAAGCGCCGCGGCCGAGCATGCGGCGCTCGACCTGACCGATGAACAGGATCAGCGGCGTCGAATCATGCTCGGCGATATGCAGGCCATGGGCGGCGTTGGTCGCGCCGGGGCCGCGCGTCACGAAGCAGATCCCAGGCCGCCCGGTGAGAGTGGCGCTCGCTGCGGCCATCATCGTCGCGCCGGCCTCCTGTCGGCACACCGTGACCTTGAGATCGGCGTCATGTAGCGCGTCGAGTACGGCGAGATAGGATTCGCCCGGCACGCAGAACACGTGCTCGACGCCTTGGCGCACGAGCTGATCGACGAGTATGCGGCCGCCGGAGCGCAGATTGTCGGATTCCTTTTTCAACATCGCTCCGAAGTCCACTCCTCGTTTCGCTCAGCTCTGATGAAATGTCCCGCTTGCCGCGGCAAGCGGCGGCGCCCATCGACTAAAAGAAGGCCTGCAAGCCGGTTTGCGCGCGCCCGAGAATGAGCGCATGCACGTCATGGGCGCCCTCGTACGTATTGACCGTCTCGAGATTTTGCGCGTGACGCATCACATGATAGCCGCCGACGATCCCATTGGCGCCATGAATGTCGCGGGCGAGACGAGCGATGTCGAGCGCCTTGCCGCAATTGTTGCGCTTGATCAGCGAGATCATGTCCGGCGCCCAGCGGCCTTCGTCCATGAGCCGGCCGACCCTCAGCGCGCCATGCAAGCCCAGCGCGATCTCGGTCTGCATATCGGCGAGCTTTTTCTGGACGAGCTGCGTGGCGGCGAGCGGCCGGCCGAATTGCTTGCGCTGGAGCGCATAGTCGCGCGCGCGCCGCCAGCAATCTTCGGCTGCGCCCATCGCGCCCCAGGAAATGCCGTAGCGGGCGCGGTTGAGGCAGCCGAACGGGCCTTTGAGACCGGATACATTGGGCAACAGGCCGCTCGCAGGAACCTCGACGCCATTCAGCACGACCTCGCCGGTGACGGAGGCGCGCAGCGACAGCTTGCCTTCGATTTTCGGCGCCGACAGGCCCTTCAGGCCCTTTTCGAGGACGAAGCCGCGAATCTGATCGCCATGGGCGGACGACTTCGCCCAGATCACAAAGACATCGGCGATGGGCGCATTCGAAATCCAAAGTTTCGAGCCGTTCAGGCGATACCCGTCGGGGATCGCTTCCGCCCTGGTCCGCATCGAGCCGGGATCGGACCCGGCCTCGGCCTCGGTCAGGCCGAAGCAGCCGATCCATTCGCCGGACGCGAGTTTCTGCAAATATTTCTCGCGCTGCGCTTCGTCGCCATAGGCGTAGATCGGATACATGACGAGCGAGGATTGCACGCTCATCATCGAACGATAGCCGGAATCGACGCTTTCGACCTCGCGCGAGATCAGCCCATAGGACACGTAGTTCGCGCCTGCGCAGCCGTATTTCTCCGGCAGCGTCACGCCGAGGAGCCCGAGCCCGCCCATCTCCCTGAAGATTTCGGGCTCGACCGTCTCCTTTTCATAGGCTTCGACAATGCGCGGCGCCAATTTCTCCTGCGCATAGGCCCTGGCGCTATCACGAATGAGGCGCTCGTCTTCGCTCAACAAGGCCTCAAGATCGAGCGGATCGTCCCATAGGAATTCCGTGGCGGCGGCGGCCTTCATCGGCAAGAGTCCTTTTGCCTTTCCGGGCGGCGGCGAGGGCGCAATCTTCCCCATCGCGGCCGGGCCAAGACCTATGGCCCCATGGCGACGCTTATTCAAGCCCGGACCGCCTCAAAGGCGCCGCGGCTTGCGCCAGGCCGGCCTTACCGTCATTTTAACGCGATGAACGGCTCGAGCGACAGAATTTCCTCCGACCCCGGCGCCATCGCCAGTCTCGATGCGCGCTCGCGCGACATTTTTCGGCGCATCGTCGATTCCTATCTCGCCACAGGCGAACCCGTTGGCTCTCGCCACCTCTCCCGGATGCTGCCGATCTCGCTGTCGCCGGCCTCGGTACGCAACGTGATGCAGGATCTCGAGGAGCTCGGCCTCGTCTATGCGCCCCATACCAGCGCCGGGCGGCTGCCGACCGAGTTGGGCTTGCGCTTTTTCGTCGACTCGCTGCTCGAACTCGGCGACGTCGCCGCGGCCGACCGCGGCCGCATCGACGCCGAGGTCAACGCCGCAGTCAAGACCGGCCGCATCGAAGGCGCGCTCGCCGAAGCGACCAGCCTTCTTTCCGACCTTGCCCGCGGCGCTGGCGTCGTGCTGACGAACAAGGACAACGCCCGGCTCAAGCAAATCGAATTCGTACGGCTCGAGCCGCAGAAGGCCCTCGCCGTCCTCGTCGCCGAAGACGGGTCGATCGAAAATCGCATCGTCGATACGCCGGCCGGCATGTCGGCCTCGACCTTGGTGGATGCGAGCAACTACCTCAACGCGCGTCTGCGCGGCCGCACGCTCGGCGAGACGCGCGCCGATATCGAAGCGGCAAGCGCTGACGCCCGGCGCGAGCTCGACGCTCTGACCGCCCGGCTCGTCGACGCCGGCCTCGCCTTCTGGTCCGGGGCCGAGCAGGCGAGCCAGCAATTGATCGTGCGCGGCCAGGCCAATCTGCTCGACGACCCGAATGCGCGCGATGACCTGGAGCGCATTCGCCATCTCTTCGCCGATCTCGAAACCAAGACCGACGTCATCGATCTTCTGCACCGCGCTGAGGGCGGCGACGGGGTGCGCATCTTCATCGGTTCTGAGAACAAGCTGTTCTCGCTTTCCGGCTCCTCGATGATCGCGGCGCCTTTGCGCAACAGCGAGCGCAAGATCGCGGGCGTGCTCGGCGTCATAGGGCCGACGCGACTGAACTACGCGCGCATTGTTCCGGTGGTCGAATATACCGCACGGGTGCTCGGCGGTCTCATGGGCGCGCGCT
>DASZFX010000367.1:0-9051 GCA_035939375.1 Roseiarcus sp. | reverse complement strand
TCCAGGCTGAAAGCCTCCAAAGCTTGCGCGTGGGCTGAGATATGAGCCTCGAGCGGCGCTTCGGGCGCGAGCGCGGCCAGAGGCGCCAACGCCGCCAGCGCGTCGCCGAGCAGCGCCTCGGCGCAAAGCCAGTCGTTTTCGGTCAAGCGCGAGCGCGCGTTGTCTTGGCGCTCGCCGGCGCCGGCCGCTCGCGCGGCGGCGAAAAGACGTTCGGGATCGCGAAGGCCCGTCGACGGCAAGACCCCGCGCAGCGCGCCGAGTTCGAGCGCGCGCGTCGCGGCATCGAGAGCTGTGCGGACCCGTTTGAGGCGGGTCAGCGGATGGTTCAATACGGCGAGGAGATCGAGCGGCTTACGCGATGCAGCCGCCAGAAGGATAAGCCGCGCGAAAGCGCCCGCCGGCGTCGCGATCAATTTATGACCGGCCGAGTCCTCAGGGACGACGCCCCAGCGGGCGAGTTCCGCGCGCACGCGCCGGGTCAGCCCAAGATCGGGCGATATCAGCGCCGCAGACTTGCCGGGCGTCTGCAGCGCTTCGCGCATCGCGATCGCCAGGGCGAGCGCTTCCTCCGCTTCGTCGGCCGCTTCAATGACGCAAAGACCGGCGAGCGCCTCCTGGATATTGCCTTCGGCGAGCGCGTCGTCGCGACACCGCCAGAGTTCCGTCGTATCGGCCGGCCGCAGCGCTTCGCTGATGAGACGCGCGCGCGCCCTGAGCGGACCGGAGGCAGCGGCGATTTCGCCGACGTCGCTCCTTTTTGCGCCGATCGCCTCGAGCAATCGCGAGAGGCCGGCCTGCGGATGGGTCGCGATGGAATCGGCGCCGATCATGCGCCAGGCGGACTCGTCGAGCGCAAAATCGAGATCCGGCAGGACGACCGCCCCTTGCGGGGCGCGGGCGACCGCCGCTATCAGCTTCGCCGTCGCCCGCCTCGCGCCGGTCGAGCCGGCGACGATCACCGGGCCGTCGAATTTGCCGGCTTGGAGCCGGGCGATTTCCGCCTCGACCAACAGTGCGCCGCGGGCGGCTGCGTCGACAAGGCCGCGTTCGCGCAAATATTCCGGCCATTGCGCGGCGGCGATCTTGAGAAAGTCGAGCGTGACGCGCCAATAGGCGTCGAATTCGCCGGGGGCCAAGGTCTCCAGGCGCTCCCAGGCAATCCCCTCGATCGTCATGTCGTCGATGAGACCGGCAAGGTCGCCGGCAAGGGCGAAAGCCTGTGCCGCTCCGCCGACGACCAGCGGCGTCTCGCGGGGATGAAAGCGAGGCGCGCCGCCGCCGACCGATACGATGGCGCCGCCCAAGGCGCGGCCCCAGGCCTGGGCGAGCCGCGCCAGAACCATCCGTCGGCCAAGATCGGAAATCGTCGGCGGCGCCCCGTCGACCAAGTGGCCTTTAAGGAGCATGCCTTGGTTTTCGAAGGGCATGTCTTGGTCTTCGAAGAGAAGGGCCTCCTCGGTCTGCTCAAAAGCGCCGAGCGGAGCGATGCGCGGCAGGATGAGGCTTGGCGCGCCGCCCGCCTCGCGCAGCGCCTGCCCAAGCGCGCGGGCGGCGCGTCGCGTCGGCACGTAGATCGTCGCGCCGGCGAGCGCGAAGGGCCCGCCTGCGCCGGGGAAACCTTCGATCAAGCGCCCGTCGAGCAGCGCATGAGCGAAGCTGACGAGAAAAGGCGCGCCGGCTGGAATTGAGAAGAGATGCAGGTCGGGCAGGGGCGGCCTCGCGCGGCGTGAAGCGGGCGATAAGCCGTGTTGTGAGCCGCGAATCGCCTGATGACAAGGCGGCGGCGTTACGCCGCCTATAATCGGCGCGCGTGGCTCCGCGCCCGGCCTCTAGAGGGTCGAGCGGTCGATCGCCCGCTCCGCCTCCGCGATCGCTTCCGGATATCCGACATGCAACCAGGTCCCGTCGAGGCGGACGCCAAAAAGCCGCTCCTTGGCGGCGGCTTCGAAGAAGATCGGCGCCAGGCGGAAGATGTCTCGTTTCTCCCTCTTGAACAGCTCCGGCTTGATGATGCCGACGCCGGCATAGACATACGGCGCGACCTCCCGCTCCTGTCGGCGCAGGAGCCAGCCGTCGGCGCTCATCGTGAAATCGCCGGGCCAATCGACGCCGACGGCGCTCACGGTCGCTGAAACGAGAAGCGCTGCATCCATCCGCTCGGGGTCCCACGCCGCGGCGAGGCGCCTGAGGTTGGACCGTGGTCCCTCGACCCAGAAAGCGTCGGTGTTGCAAATGAAGAATGGCTGGCCGCCGATGAACGGCAGCGCTTTTTTGATCGCGCCGCCCTGGTCGAGCAGCTTGGCGCGTTCGTCCGAGATTATGACGCGAGGGCGCCGGCGTCGCGCGAGATGGGCTTCGATCTGATCCGCCAGATGGTGCACGTTGACGATCGCCTGGGCGACGCCAGCGTCGGCGAAACGATCCAGGCAATGATCGAGCAACGTCTTGCCGGAGACTTTGACGAGGGGTTTCGGCAAAGTCTCGGTGAGCGGGCGCATCCTGAGGCCAAGGCCGGCCGCGAAGACCATCGCGGTCTTAGGCGTTTGCGGAGGCGTCATGGAGCGGCGGGCTCGTTCAAGTCGGGGCGCTTCGGAGGGGGCCGCGTTCAAAGGCGCGAGCGCGGCGCTAGGCGGGGGCAGGACTCATGCCGAGGCGCCAAGCGCC
This sequence comes from Roseiarcus sp., assembly GCA_035939375.1. GTDB lineage: Bacteria > Pseudomonadota > Alphaproteobacteria > Rhizobiales > Beijerinckiaceae > Roseiarcus. The sequence goes on along the minus strand of DASZFX010000367.1, from coordinate 6,387 downwards.
TGCGGCAAGTGGGTCTGATGCCACAATTTGATCGGCGACAACAGCGGGTGTGCGAGGCTTTTGGCGAGCGTGCGCTGGATTCGCGGCAGATGCGCCAGATATTGCGGTTTGCCGTCGCGCCGATCGAGCCGCGCAAAAATGCCGAGGATTTTCGTCGCCCGCTGGGCGCCCATCGCGGCATAGGCGCCGGCGAAGGCCGCAATGTCGAACCTCGGATTTTGAGCGAGGCGCCGGCGGGTATATTGCGCCATGAGCCGCAGCTCCAAATCGTCGTCGAGGTCGACGCGGGCGTCCTGAAGCAAAGCGGCAAGATCGTAAGCCGGCGGGCCGAGCACGCAGTCCTGAAAATCGATGAGGCCGATTCGGGCGAGCCCCTGGCGGTCGGCGAGCCAAAGCAGATTGGGCGAGTGATAGTCGCGCAAGGTCCAGGTGCTCGGTTCGGCGAGGATGGGCGCCAGAACTTCGCGCCAGAGCGCGAGGAACTGGGCGCGCGCGCCGGAAGCCGGCGCGACTTTGGCGACGTAAGGCGCGTACCAATCGAGCGCCAGCTCCACTTCGACCAACATCGCCTCGGCGTCGTAAGGCCGGATCTTGTAGATATCGTCGTCGACCGGCAACTCGCCCGGCAATTCGCGCCCGTGCAATTCGGCGATGAGGTCGACGGCAAAGCCGTAGCGTTCGGCGATCGGGCCGTTCGCGTCGGCGATGAATTGATCGCCGAGGTCTTCGAGCACCGCGAGCCCGTTTGCGATGCTGTGGGCGTAGATGCGCGGGGTCGAGAATCCCTGCTCTCTCAGGCCTTCGTCCATCGCGATGAAGGCGCGGATGTCGTCGGCGAGCTTGGCGATGGCCGCATAGGGCTTGCCGTAGCGAAGGATCGGTCCATCCGGGCGGGGCGGCGAGATCATCAAGATGGCGGTCTGGCCGGAAGGCGCGATCAGCTTCTCATAGGCGCGGACCGAGGCGTCGCCCTGCATGAAGACCCGCCGCGCCCGGCTCCAGCCGGCGCGCCGCAGAACCGCCGCGATCCCCCGCGCCCGCGAAACGCGCGCGCCAAAGGCGCCGTGGCCGATCAGCGTCGCGCTGCGCGCCTCCGGTCCGAGCGCCGGCGCCATAGCCAGGGCGACTTCAAGCCGATCGGGCTTCAGTACGTCATCGGCGCGCTGCGGCCATTCGACGAGAACCAGCGCGCCTTCGCACGCCTCCTCCCAGCCGAGATTGACGAGTTCGTCAGGATGCTTGATGCGATAGAAATCGGCGTGGACGACAGGAAAGCCGGGGCCTTCGTAGGTTTGCATCAGAGTGAAGGTCGGACTTGGCGCTTCGAGCGCCGGATCATCCGTCAGGCTGCGGATCAAAGCGCGGGCGAAGGTCGTTTTGCCGACGCCGAGGTCGCCGGAAAGCGCCACGAGATCGTCGGGCTTCAGCCAATCGGCAAGACGCGCGGCGAAAGCGATCGTCGCCTGCTCGTCCGGCAAATCGATCCGCCAGATCGGCTCGACCGGATTCGACCGCGGCGCCTGCGGCATGGATCAGGCGACACGGCTGGCCGAAGCCGCCGCGCCCTCGCTCGGAAAGATGCAGGTGACCGTCGTGCCCTCTTCGGGGGCCGAATCGATCAGCACGCGCCCGCCGTGCAACTCGACCAAGGCGCGCACGATCGAAAGCCCCAGCCCGACGCCGCGGTGGCGCGAGCCGGCGGTGAACGTTTCGAACGGCGTGAAGATGCGGTCCATTACATCGGGGGGAATGCCGCGGCCGCGGTCGCTGACCTTGAAGACGATTTCATCGCCACGCCGCATGGCGGCCAGCGTGACGGTCTGGCCGGGCTCGGAGAAACCGATGGCGTTGGAGAGTAGATTGAACAGGATCTGGCGCACCCTGAGCCCGTCCGCGCGCATCGCGCCGACGCCGTCGGTCGCGATGATGCGGAGTTCGATTCCCGTTTCCGTCAGGCGGTCCTGGACGCCTTCGGCGGCGGCCCTCATCGCCTCGGCGACGTCGACGTCTTCAAGTCTCAACTCCAGCGCGCCGGCGTCGATCGAAGCAAGGTCGAGAATGTCGTCGATGATCGCGAGCAAGGCGGCGGAAGATTTCGTGACGTGGCCGGCGTATTCGAGCTGCTTTTCATTGAGCGGGCCGACGGCGCCGGCGGCGAGCAATTGCGTGAAGCCGATGATGCTGGTCAGCGGCGAGCGCAATTCGTAGCTGACGCGGCGAATGAAGGCGTTGCGAAGCTGCTCGGCCTCCATCAGCGCCTTGTTGAGCTTGGTGAGCGTGCGCTCGACGTTCACGCCCGCCGTCACGTCGAGGAAGGTGATCAGCGTCGCGCCGTCCGGCAGCGGCATCGCCGCGCAATCGACGACCGCCCCGTCGTTGCGTTCGATGCGCTTCTCATAGCCCGCGCGCACTTCCGGCATGCCGACGATCACGTCGCGGAGCGCGCTCCACAGGCCGGTGTCGTGATAAAGGGTCGAGCACAGGCGCGCCATCTCGTCGATATGCGGCCGTCTCGCGATCCTGGCCGGATCGAGCCGCCAGAGTTCGACGAAAGCGGGGTTCGAGAGCTTCAGGCGTCCGTCCATGCCGAAGACCGCGACGCCCTCCTTGAGCGTGTCGAGCGTTTCGCCTTGCACGCGGATCAGCGCGTTGAATTGCGATTCAAGGTTGAAGCGTTGCGTCACGTCGTCGAAGAGATAGGTGACGCCGCCCTGCGGATTGGGGGTCGTCACCGCGCGCAACGCGCGCCCGTCGGGAATGTACCAGATGTGCTCGACCGGATCGATCGCCTGGTAAGCGGCGAGAAGCTGCGCCTTCCACGAGCGGAAATCGGCCTGTTCGGGCAATTGCCTCTTGGCTCGCAGGCGGTCGAGGATCTCATCGTCCGTCGGCTGCTGCTCGAGAAAGGCGGCGTCGAGCGCCCAGATCTGCCGATAGGCGGCGTTGTGGAAGACGAGACGCCTGGCGCGGTCGAAAATCGCAACGCCGGTCGACAATTGATCGAGCGTGCGCGCATGCGAGGCGGCCTGGCTCGTGATTTCGCCCTGCAGGGCGACGATCTGCGACAGATCGCTCGCCATGCCCGCCGAACCGCCGGCGCTCGGAACGTCGACGATGTCGTACATGCGCCGCTCGCCCGCAGCGACAGCCGGCGCGCGCCGCCGCCAGGTTTCGCCAGAGAGCCGCGTTGCGAGCGCCGCCTCGCGCGTCGCGCGGTCGAAAAGCTCGAGGCCGCGCGCCGCCGCCTCGATCGCGTCTTTGGCTTCGACGGCGCTGGCGTAGGCGGCGTTGACCCAGGCGATGCGCCCGTCGCCGTCGCGGGTCCAGGCCGGGCTGGGGACGGCGTCGAGCATGGCGCGCAGCGCGCTGATTTCCTCGATCAGGCGGTTGTGATTCTCGCGCAGGCGCACGAGTTGCAGGCGATCGCCGGATATATCGCGGATTCGCATCACCGCCCGGCCGGCGATCGCGCGGCCTTCGACGTCGAAGTGGCGGCCGGAAAGGCTCGCCAGCGTGATCGTGAAGGCCTCGCCGCGTCGGCGCAGCCGCTCCACCGCTTGATCGAGTTTCTGGGCCAGTTCCGGCGCGAGCCAGGACCCGAAGCCGAGAACTCGGCGCGGCAAAGGCGCGTCGGTAACCAGCGAATATTCGCCCTCGACATCCGGCTCCTCGGTCGCCGAGCCCCAGGCGACGACGATCTGCGGATCCGACGAGAGAAATAAATTGGCGCGGTCGAGCCTGGCTCGGGTCTGCGAAAGCTCGGCGGCTAACGTTTTTTCCCGCAACGCCCATTGGCGCCGGGCGACCAAGTGCAGAATTGAGGTGAAGGTCGCAAATAGCGCCAAGCCGATGAGCACGACGAATCCAGCGGGATTGTCTCGCATCGGTTCGTTGGCGAGGAGGGGAAGAAACGACCCATCGGCGAGACCCGCAGCCGGCGCCGGCGTCGCGCCGACCAAGGCGGCAATGAACGCAACCCGTCGCGCGGCGCCGGTCGCCGCCAGACGCCTATCAGCCGCGCTCGACTTTTCCCGCGCACGGGTTGTCCTGCGCAATCTTTGGCCCCCAATAAATCTTGGCGCACATTGAAAGACTCGCGCTGAACTCTCACGCCAAGCGACTCGGCTCGCCTCTGCCAAGGGGCCCCGAATCACCCCAATGTAGCCTTACGCGCGCATGGCTAGAAAGTGGTTAAGTCGGGCTCCCGTTTTTACGCGGCGACGGCGCCACATATGGTGGAGCAGACCGCTTTGGCGCCCAGGCGTTGACAGTTTGTCATCGACGCCCTGTCGCCTCAGCGCCGGCCCGTCCGCGCATTTGTGCATATTCCGCCAACGCCTCGTTAAACACGACCGGCGAAACGGCGCGCCCCTTTACCGATTGCCCATAGCGTCGAGGCGAAATTCGGCAAGCCAAAACGGCAAAGGGGATCGTTGATCGATGTCGGAACTGTCCCTTCACGCGCCCACGGTTCTTGCGCTCAGCGCGGCTATCGCCGCGACGCTTGGCGCATTGATCATTTTCTCTTGGATGCAGGGACAGCGGGACAATTATTACCTGGCGCTTTGGGGCGTCGGCAACATTTTGGGCGGGATCGCCGCCGGCCTTTTGTTCACGCGCGGCGTCCTTGCCGACTTCGTGTCGATCAACGTCGCCAGCGCGCTGCTGGCTCTCGCCTATGGCGTGATGCTCGCGGCGACGCGCGCGTTCGGCGGCAAACGGACGGCGGTCGGATGGGTTTGCGCCGGCGCCATGCTGTGGCTCGCCGCTTGCGGCGTCGAGCCCTTCTACGCTTCGCAGACCCTGCGCATCGTGCTGATATCGACGCTCATTTCGACCTACGCGCTGGCGAGCGCGGTAGAGTTGTGGCGGGCCCGCGCCGAACGGCTCCCATCGTTGATCCCGGCGGTCGCGGTCCTCGCCATCCATGCGGCGGCTTGCGCCTGCCGCATTCCAGTCGCCCTCTTCGGCGGTCTTAATTCCCTCCAGGGCGCTGCGGGAGCATGGTTTGGCGTTCTGGCTTTCGAATCGCTGATCCATGTCCTGGCCATGGCGATCCTCGTCGTCTCGATGGCGAAGGAGCGCGCCGAACTTGAACAACGGGTCGTCGCCTCCACCGACGAACTGACCGGCGCGGCGACGCGACGCTCATTCCTCTTCGAGGGCGAAAAACGCATCGAAGCGGCGCGGAAGAGCGCCGCCGCGGTCTCGCTGCTGCTGTTCGATCTCGATCACTTCAAAACCGTCAACGATGGCTTTGGCCATGAGATGGGCGATCGCGTGCTGCGCGCCTTCGCCGATTGCGCCGCGAAGGTTCTGGAGCCGGGCGACCTTTTCGGTCGCATCGGCGGGGAAGAATTCGCCGCGCTGCTGGTTGGGTGCAACGCGGAGGCGACGCTCGCCGTCGCCGAGCAGATGCGCCGGGCGGTGGCGGCGATCGAGGTTGGGGAAGAGCGGACGGAGTTGCAAATCTCGGTGAGTATCGGCGTCTCGACCGCCACGCGGGCCGAGCGTCTGCTCGGCGAGATGTTGCGGGAGGCCGACCGCGCGCTCTATTGCGCCAAGTCGGCGGGCCGCAATCGGGTCGAGCGGCTGGAAGCCTCGCCCAAGCTCGTCGCCTGACGGGACGTTGCGACTCTTTCGAGGCGCAATGCGCCGCCTTGACTTCGCGTCCGGCTCATAGGAGGCAGGCGCCGCCCGTCGCCAAACCTAAGACGCCATGACGCCCGCCTTCGAGCATCGGATCATCTTCGTGCGTCATGGCCAGACTTCGTACAATCTGGAGAACCGTCTGCAAGGCCAACGCGATGTGCCGCTCGACGGCGCCGGCCGCGAGCAGGCCAGGGCGATCGGTCGGTATCTTCGCGCCGCAATGGGTCGCGACATCGCAACGATCGAGGCCGGCGGCCGCTTCTGGGCGTCGCCCCTGGCGCGCACGCGCGAGACGATGGAGCTTGCCCGAGACGCGATGGGTCTGCCGCCGCAACCTTACCGGCTGGACGCGCGCCTCAAGGAGCTGACCTTCGGCGTTTGGGAGGGACTGACCTGGGCTGAGGTCTGGGCCCGCGATCCGAGCGGGGCGAAGGCTCGCGAGGCCGATAAATGGACCTTTGCGCCGCCGGGCGGTGAAAGCTATCAGATGCTCACGGAGCGGGTGAAGCCTTGGCTCGCGGGGCTCGATGGCGAGACGTTTCTTGTCGCCCATGGCGGCGTCGCGCGGGCCTTCTTCGCCCTTCTCGTCGGCATGCCGACCGCGCAAGCGGCGGCCGCGCCGATTTGGCAAGGGCGCGCGCTGATCTTCGATAAGGGCGCGGCCGAGTGGGTCGGCTGACGCGAGACTCTCCAAAAAGAGGAAGGCCGCGACAAAAAACCGCGCCCCGCAAAGGG
>DASZFX010000366.1:0-3121 GCA_035939375.1 Roseiarcus sp. | reverse complement strand
CGGCGCGCGGGCTTTCGTCGGCGATCGTCGTGGTTTTCGCAGCCGAAGCGATACTAAAGGCCCCCTGCCCCGATCCGACTGGTCCGAGGCCCTTGCGCCCGCCGCCCGGCTCCGCCGCGACGCCCCGCGCGCGGCGATCGGCGATGACCGAGCGCACCGCCCGCACGATGCCGACATATCCAGTGCAGCGGCAAAGATTGCCGCTCAAGTCCGTCCGGATGCGCCGCTCATCAGCCTCCGGCAGACGTTGGGCCAAGTCCCGCGCCGAGATCAGCATGCCCGGCGTACAATAGCCGCATTGCAGCGCATGCTCGCGCGCAAAAGCCGCGCGGAGCTCGGTCGTGATCTCGTCGTCGTCGAGGCCTTCGATGGTGACGATCTGCGCGCCCGCGCAAGCGACCGCAAGAGTGATGCAGGAGCGCGCCGGCGCCCCGTCGATGAGCAGCGTGCACGCGCCGCAGACGCCGTGCTCGCAGCCTAGATGCGTGCCGGTGAGATCAAGCGTGTCGCGGAGGAAGTCCGCAAGCGACGTACGTGGCTCGAACGCCGCCGCGACGGCGCGTCCATTGACGTTCAGCGCCAGCATCGTCATGCCGCGGCCTCGGCGATGGCGCGACGCAACACCGTGGCGTGAATATGCCGATCCACGGCGTCGACAAGCCCGGCTTGTGCGAGAAGCGCATCGGCGACGCGCGGATCGAAACGTCGGGCAAAATCGCCGTTGACGCGTCCGCCGAAGAGTTCGGCGACTTCGGTCACGACGATCGGAGCGCCCGCTACAGCGCCGATCACCACGCGAGCGCTGCCGGCGTCCGGATCGATCAAGATCGCGGCGATGGCGTTGGCGAATTCGCCGGGCTTGCGGCAGCTCTTCGCATAACCCCAACGCGCCGACTTCGCCATGGCCGGCGCCAGCACGGCCTCGACGATTTCGCCGGGCTGAAGCGCAGATTCAAGCGCGCCGATGACGAAATCGGCGACGGCGACGTCGCGCGCGCCGCCGAGGCGCCGCAATGTCAGACGCGCGTCAAGCGCCGCCAGCGCAGAAATCCAATCCGCCGAGGGATCGGCATGACTGAGCGAGCCGCCGATCGTGCCGCGATTGCGCACCGCGCGATAGGCGATGGCGCCGGCGACGCGGCGCATCGCGCCTCGCGTCGCATCGGGAATGCGCCCATCTTCGATGTCGGCGTGAGTCACGCAGGCGCCAATCGCCAAACCGCCGCCGGTCAACTCGGCCCGCTTCAGCTCGGCAAGCCCCGAAATATCGACGATCAGGTCGGGCGCGACGAGCCGCAGATTGAGCATTGGGCCGAGCGATTGGCCTCTGGCAATGATCTTGACCGCGCGACGATCGTCCGCAATCGCCGCGAGCGCAGCCTCGAGCGTCGCCGGGCGTTCATAAGCGAAGGGCGCCGGCTTCATGCCGCCGGCCTCTCTCCATTGCGCGCGCTTAGGATCGCCTCGACGATGCGGCGCGGCGTGATCGGCGAGCGCGTCAGTTCGACGCCGAGCGGACGCAGCGCATCGTTGACGGCGTTGGCGATCGCCGCAGGCGGGGCGATCGCTCCGCCTTCGCCGATCCCTTTCACGCCGAATTCCGTATAAGGCGACGGCGTCTCCATATGTTCGAGGCGCGGCGCCGGCGTCTCGGTCGGACCCGGCAACAGATAGTCGGCGAGGGTCGTCGCCAGCGGTTGGCCGGCCAGGTCGAACGGCATCTCCTCGTAGAGCGCTGTGCCTATGCCCTGCGCCAGGCCGCCGTAGATCTGGCCTTCGACGATCATTGGATTGACCAACACGCCGCCGTCCTCGACGATGACATAGTCGAGGATTTCGATTGCGCCGAGATCAGGATCGACCGCGAGCGTCACCGCATGGGCGGCATAGCTGAACGTCCCGGAATCGCGTTGCGGCCGGTAACCGGTTGTCGTCTCCAGGCCGGCGGGATCGACGTCCGAGGGCAGATCCTGGGGCCGTCGGTACCAAGTATGCGCGATTTCGGCGAGCGTGACGCTGCCGCTCGCTCCCTGCACGCGCCCCTGCCGCAATTCGACCTCCGCCGGGGCGAGCTGCAGCAGCTTCGCGCCGATGCGTTTGGCGCGCTCGCCGAGTTCCCGGCACGCCGCGGCGACCGCGCCGCCGGCCATCACCATCGAGCGCGAGCCCCAAGTGCCCGTCGAATAGGGCGTCATCGCCGTGTCGCCGTGCACGACGCGGATATTGGCGATGTCGACGCCGATGATCTCGTGGGCGACCTGGGCAAGCGTCGTCTCCAGGCCCTGGCCGTGCGAATGTACGCCGACCCTGATTTCGATCCCGCCGTCCGGCGTCACGCGGGCGCTTGCCTGTTCGACGCCGGGGACCATGGGAATGCCCCAGCCCGCGTAGACCGACGTTCCATGCGCGGCCTGCTCGCAATAGATCGAGAGGCCGAGGCCGATCAACCGTCCGTCCGGTTCGCCTCGGCGTTGACGCGACCGCACGGCTTCGAGGTCAATCGCCTTCAGGGCGCGGCGCATCGCCTCCGGATAGTCGCCGCTGTCGAAATGCTTCTTGGTGATGTTGTCGAACGGCATCTGATCCGGGCGCACAAGATTGCGCAGCCGCACCTCGCCCGGTTCAAGCCCGGCCTCGACGGCGACCGCGTCGAGCATGATTTCGAGCGCGAAACACACGCCGGTTCGCGCGACGCCGCGATAGGGCAGGATCGGACATTTGTTGGTGGCGACGGAAAAGGCGCGGCAGCGATAGGCCGGCATCTGGTACGGGCCGGGCAGGATGCTGGCGATCTGCGCCGCTTCGAGGCAGGCTGAAAAAGGGTACGACGAATAGGCGCCAGAATCGACCGTCGCCTCGCAATCGATTCCGCGTAATGTCCCGTCGCGATTCGCATAGGCGGTGATCTTGTAATGATGTTCGCGGCAATTGGCGCTGGCCGTCAGATGCTCGCTGCGGTCCTCGATCCAGCGTACCGGATGGCCGCAGCGCATGGCGAGCCAGCCGAGACAGACTTCTTCCGGCAGCAGGATGGCCTTGTGGCCGAAACCGCCGCCGACATCCGGCGAAACGACGCGGATGCGGCCCTGCTCCAGCCCGAGGCAATCGGAAAGGCCGTTTC
>DASZFX010000365.1:0-4846 GCA_035939375.1 Roseiarcus sp. | reverse complement strand
CAAAGCTCTTTGCAGAGCCGATCTTGACCTTGGCTTTGGCCGCCCTGACTGCAGATCCTTGCTTCGCTAATCGGATATGCGCCGAATAGCGCTCGAACAGACCTCATGTTTGAAGTGAAGTTCGACGCCGGGAGGAGCCTATACCCTTAAGCAAATATGGCTACGCCCATGAAGTTCAGGGCGAGGGAGCGCGCCCGCTCCCGGCGAAGCCGTCCGTGTATGAGCCGCTACGCCGAGGTCCGTCCGAATACCCCAGCGATCGTCGCGGCAAGTCGGCCCGGTGGCGCCATCGAAACCTCCACGTTAGAGGTCGACGCTGACGCGGCGCCCCCGCCGCTCAACGTCTCGATTAAAGATCGATCCGGCGATTCGGGAAGTCAAGCAAAAGAGCGCTCAATTCTCGGCGTTTGTGGACAATTCTTATGGGCCAGCGCGGCGCCTCCAGCGTCGGTCTGTTTTGACTGTCGCTGATGCGCTAAGCTCACGCTCCATGTTGGACAATGGAAAGCACACGTCTCGCCCGGAGATTGACGCCCAGCCGACCATGGATTGGCTGATTGACGGCGCCGTATCCGCGCCGACGCCCGATGCTGTCTTGACGCAGCTTTGCGAGCGCCTCGTCGAGGCGGGCGTCCCGTTGTGGCGCTCGGCCGTTTTCGTGCGCACCTTGCACCCCGAGATCATGGGTCGGCGCTTTATCTGGCGGCAGGGCGAGGGGACCGAGGTCCATGACGCCCCTTACACGACGCTCGACACGGCCGACTATCGCGTCAGCCCGGTCACGGCCGTGCTTTTGTCGGGCGAAGCCTTTCGCCGCCGTTTGCTTGACGTCGCCAGCGGCGCCGACATGGAGGTTCTCGCCAGCCAGCACGCGCAGGGCGCGACCGACTATCTGGCGGTGCCGATGAAATTCATCGACGGCTCGGTCCATGTCGCGACTTGGACCACCCGCGCGCCCGGCGGCTTCAGCGATGCGGCCCTGACGACCCTTACCGCAATCGTTCGGCCTCTGGCGCGGATCGCGGAAATACGCGCCTTGCGCCGCACCGCCGACAATCTTCTCGACGCCTATGTCGGCCGGCAGGCCGGCGCGCGTATCCTGGCGGGCAAGATCCGCCGCGGCCACGCCGAGACGATCGAAGCCGTGATCTGGTATTCCGACATGCGCGGCTTCACCGCGTTGTCCGACCGTACCCCCGCGCGCGAAGTCGTCGCTTTGCTCAATGATTATTTCGACTGTCAGGCGCCGGCGATCGCGCGCTTCGGCGGCGAAGTCCTGAAATATATGGGCGACGGGCTGCTCGCCGTTTTTCCGGCGACGGGCGAGGAGAGGCAGGCCGTCTGCCATCAGGCGTTGGGTGCGGCGCAAGAAGCGCGCGCCGCGGTCGGGAAGCTCCCCAACGTGCGCTTCGGGCTGGCGCTCCATGTCGGCGAGGTTCTGTTCGGCAATATCGGCGGCGGCGGCAGGCTGGATTTCACTTGCATCGGCCCGGCGGTCAATCTCGCCGCGCGGATCGAGAAAGTGGCGGCGAAGCTCGGCGAAGCGGTGGTGACGTCGGCGGCCTTCGCGAAACTCTGCCCGGCGAACTTGCGCTCGCTCGGCCCCCATACACTGGCCGGCATCGCCGCGCCGCAGGAGGTCTTCGCGGTCAACGAAGGCGCCTGACGTCGCTTTTTACAAAAACATCATGCCGCCGTTCACCGCGATTGTCTGGCCGGTCACGAAGGCGTTTTCGACCAACATCAAGACCGCTTGTGCGACTTCCTCGCCGGCCCCGATGCGCCCGACCGGCACGCGCGAGACAAAGCCGGCCTCTTTCAACGGCGCGGCCATTTCAGTGTCGATCAATCCCGGCGCGACCGCATTGACGGTGACGCCGTCAGCCGCGAGACGCGAGGCGTAGCCTCGCGTCAGCCCTTCGAGCCCCGCCTTGGAGGCGTTGTAGTGAACGCCGACGGCGCCGGCCCCGCGCGCCGCAATCGAGGAGATATTGACGATCCGTCCCCAGCGCCGCGCCCGCATGCCGGGCAGGACCGCCTGGGTACAGAGAAAGGCGGATTTGAGATTGACGGCTATTGTGCGATCGAATTCCTCTTCGCTGAGATCGTCGAGCCCGCGAACGGTGGCCAAGCCGGCGTTGTTGATCAGAATATCGATCGGACCAAGCCTCGCTTCGGCTTCGTAGACCATGCTTTGCGCGGACGAAGCGAGGGAGACATCGGCGCCGATTGCGACGGCGCGCCCGCGGCTTTTATGGATTTCCTCGACCACCCGCGCCGCGGCCTCGCCGCGCTCGCGGTAATTCACCGCGACCGCGGCGCCGGCCTTCGCGAGAGCCAAGGCGACCGCCCGGCCGATGCCGCGCGAGCCGCCGGTCACCAGGGCGACGCGATTGCTGAGTTCGGCCATCGCGCTTTCTCCTTAAGCTTCCAACCTGCGGGTCATGCCGGGCGATACGGCGACGATCCGTCGTCTGCGCAGCCTAGGGGTTTTTCGCGCAACGCATCAGCGCCTATTTTCCTGGAGGCGAGGCCTGCCCGGCTGCGCGAGAGAAGCTGATGCCATCCTTTGAAACCAGGCTGACCTTGATCGGCGGCCCGACCGTCCTCATCGAATTGGCCGGACTGCGCTTCCTCACCGATTCGACTTTCGGCGAGCCGGGCGTTTATCAATCCGCGGGCGTGACTTTGGAGAAGACCAGCCGCCCGGCGGTCTCGGCGGACGAAATCGGCGCGGTCGACGCGGTGCTTTTGAGCCATGACCAGCATTTCGACAATCTCGACCGCGCCGGACGCTCGTTCCTTGCGCGAGCGCGTACGACTTTCACGACGCCGGCCGGCTGGGCGGGAGCGCGGTCGGCCTGGCGCCCTGGCGAAACGCGCGCCTGGAAGGCGGCGGAGGCGGCGTGCATGTCGCCGCAGGGCCGGCGCGCCATGGCCCGCCGGGGATCGAGCCGATCTCCGGCGACGTCGCCGGCTTCCTCATCGGAATCAATGAGCCGGGCGACGCGATCTATTTCGCCGGCGACACGGTCTGGTACGACGGCCTCGCCGAGGTCGCGCGGCGATACAGGCCCGCCTTGGTCATCCTCAACACGGGCTCGGCCGAGCCGCGTGGACGTTTTCACGTGACCATGGACGCCAATGACGCGATCGAGACCGCGCACGCCTTTCCGCAAGCCAAGATCGTCGCCATCCATAACGAGGGCTGGCGCCATTTCGTCGAGAGCGCCGAGGATCTCGCGCAGGCTTTTCGCGTGCTCGGCATCGCGGACCGGCTTCAGCCTTTGGAGCGGGGCCGGGCGGTTCGGCTTTCGTTTTGAACGCATTGGCAGGATCGCCTGCGTTCGAACTCTTCTATCCGCGCCGAGCGACGTCGGCTCAACGCGCCGCCACGTCAAGTTCAGGATAGCGCCGGAAGATTCCCGACTCGTTGAACGGGATGCGGCGCTCCGACGCGAGGTAGCGCGCGATATTCGGTCGCTCAGCTATTGTTTCGCGCAAGGCGGCGAGGCTCGGGTATTTGGTTCGGAAGGGCTTGAGCGCGCGCGGGAAAGCATAGTGAAGACCTTCGATCACCTGAAACAACGATAGATCGACGCAGCTCAGGCGCGCGCCGACGGCGTATCCGCCGCCGTCCGGATTGTCGTTTAGGATGCGCTCGAAATAGCCGAAGAATTTCGGCATGCGATGCTTGATGAAACTCTTCGTTCGGGCTTTCGCCTCCTCGACCTGTTCTTCGTAGAAGAGATCCGTCGCGATCGGGTGATGCGTGTCATGGACTTCGGCGACGAAGTCCGTGATCGTCAATTGCAGCCCCTGGGCGAAGAACAGGAGATTTTCCTCACCTGGCGCGAGGCCGAGCTTCGGGCCGAGATACATCAGGATATTGGCGACATGCGAAACGAGAATCTCGCCGTCCTTCAAGAAGGGCGGCGCGAAGGGCGCGCGCGGCTCCCCCTTGCCCTCGAGGATTTTCATCATCGTCGCCATGCCGGCCTTGCCGGACCGCGCGACGTCGCGGTAGTCGGCGCCCGCTTCCTCGAGCGCCAACCGGACGAACTCGCCGCGTCCCTGGATGCTCGGCCAATAATAGAGTTCATAGGGCATATTCGGGCTCCGGTTCGGCCGCGAGCGTCGTCATTGCGAGGCGCCGTCGCGCCCCTCTTTCGGTTCGTGGATTGGCTCGCCTGGTTCGCAACCACGGTACACGACGCCAGCCGCCAGGTTCAATTCGCCTCATCAGTGTCGCCCGCCGACTTCGTCGATATGGCGCAGCAAGTCGGCGGGGTCTTCATAGACGCGGAACGCGCCGGATTGCTGCAATTCGTCGAGCCCATAGCCGCCGCTGAGCAGCCCGACGCCGAGCGCGCGGCACCGTTTGGCCGCCAGCATATCCCAGACGCTGTCGCCGACGACGAAGGCTTGTTCGATCGGCGCATCGAGCCGCGCCGCGGCGGCAAGGAAGAGGTCCGGATCGGGCTTGGCGTATTTGACCTGGTCTCGCGTCACGACGGGGACGCGCTCTGGATCGACGCCGAGCGCGTCGAGATTGACGGCCGCGGTCTCCATCCGCCCGCTCGTCGCGATCGCCCAAGGAATTCCGGCGTCGGTAAGCCATGTCAGCAACTCGCGCGCGCCGGGCAGCGGGCGAATGCTCGGCGCATAGCGCCGATAGGCGGCGGCATGGGCGAGGCGCAACTGGTCGACGCGTTCGGCGCTCATCTGCGCCGTCGTCTCGCGCAGGAGCTGGTTCATGAACAGCCCGCCGCTCATGCCGACCTTGCGGTGGATGCGCCAGACCGAAAGTTCGATTCCCTCGGCGTCGAGCGCCTCTTTCCAGGCG
>DASZFX010000364.1:0-2884 GCA_035939375.1 Roseiarcus sp. | reverse complement strand
GTCGGCCGCGGTCAGGGCCGACGTCGCCTCGTCGAGGATGAGGACGCGGGGCCTCCGCGCCAGCGCCTTGGCGATCTCCACCATCTGGCGGCGCGACAGCGGCAGGTCCTTGACTAGCGCCATTGGATGGATGTCCGGCGCGCCGGCGCGCTCGAGCGCTTCCTCGGCGAGCCGCCGCTGCGCGCGCCGATCGATCATTCCGAAGCGGCGCGGCGGATTGGAGATGGCGATGTTGTCGGCGACCGAAAGATCGGGAACGAGCGACAACTCCTGGAAGATGCAGACGATGCCGGCGCGATTGGCGGTGCCGGGCGAGTCGAAGGCGACCTCCGCCCCGTCGAGGACGATGCGTCCGGCGTCCGGCCTGACGACGCCCGACAGGATTTTGATCAGCGTCGACTTGCCGGCGCCGTTCTCGCCGAGGATCGCATGGATCCGCCCGGCGGCGATGGCAAGGTCGGCGTTCTCCAGCGCGCGCACCCCGCCGTAGCGCTTTGAGACGCCCTCCATGCGTAGGATCGGGGCCGTCGCCTCAATTCCCGTCACCAGCGCCAGCCCCCGCACCTGAAAACGCCACACCGCTAAAGGCGCGCCCCGGCCTCGCGGCAAGCGTCGCAGAACCGGCGGCTCCGCGACGCCCGCGCCAGTCCAAAGATTACTTGTTTTCCTTCGTCTGTCCCATGATTTCCTGCGCGCTGAAATTGATGTTGCAGGTCGGGAAGGAATTGCCGACGAAGAAATTGTCGGACTGGGCGGCGTAGTAATTGTCGCCGTCCTTGAAGTTGGGATATTCGGCGGTCGCCAACGGCAGCTTGACCGACTGCGGCACGACTTGTCCTTCAAGCGCTGCGATCGCGACCTTGATCGCGACCGCGACCTGGGCCGGCCCAGTGCCGCCGGAAGCGCATTTCAAGCCCTGGTCGCCATATTTCGCACAGAACTTGCGGAAGCCGTTTTCGGTCTCGCCGCCGAATGGCGTGAACGGATGCTTGGCGTCGATCATTGCCTGCACCACGCCGGTGTCGCCGCCCTGCGCGGTGATGCCGTCGAATTGCTTCTGCACCGCGATCGCGTCGGCGGTCACTTTCTGCGCGCTCGGGTCGTCCCACTTGCCGAAGACTTCGATGATGTCCCATTTCTTACCGGTCGCATCGAGCGTCTCGTGGATGCCGTCGTGACGGTCGCGGTCGGCCGAAAAGCCGGAAACGCCGCGCACTTCGAGAATCTTGCCGCCGTTGGGCAGATACTTGGCGAGCCATTTCGCCCAGTAGACCCCGAGGCCCTTCTGGTCGACGTCGACGTTGATCGCATCCTCCGTGTCAAGAATATTGTCGAACGCCACCAGCACGACGCCTGCGTCATTGGCGCGCTTGATGACTGGCTTGAACGCCTCCGGATTTTGCGCATCGACGACGATCGCGTCGTAGCCGGAATCGATGAAATTGTTGATCGCGGCGATCTGCGCGGCGACGTCGTCGCCGGTCGAGACGACCTTGAACTCCTTAAGCTTGGCGGCGACGTCGGGCTGGACCGCATAGGCCTTGGCCGTCTGGATCATCTGGATGCGCCAGGTGTTGGCGATATAGCCATTGGCGAGCGCAATGCGATACGCGCCCTTCTTGGCGGGGAATTTGAAGAACTTCGTCTTGTCGGTCCAGGGCACGAAGCAACCCGCGTCGGCGGCCGGGCCGGCGACGATCTCCGGTCCTGCGGCGTAGGCGGGCGTGCTGAACGCTGCGGCCAAAAAGGCGCCGCCGGCGGCGGCGATAGTGAAAAGGCCAGAATGGTTCATTGTTCGACCTCCCTATTTTTGCGTTCATGTCGACGGCCAGGCCCCGCCGCGATTGTCGCGGGACCATGGATCCCGCGACAATCATGACTGACGAGAGCTACTTGTTTTCCTTCGTCTGGCCCATGATTTCCTGCGCGGTGAAGTTGATGTTGCAGGTGGGGAAGGAGTTGCCGACGAAGAAGTTGTCGGATTGCGCAGCGTAGTAGTTCTCTCCATCCTTGAAGTTGGGGTCCTCCGCCGTCGCCAGCGGCAGCTTAACTGACTGCGGCACGACCTGTCCTTCGAGAGCGGCGATCGCGACCTTGATGGCGACTGCGACCTGCGCCGGACCGGTGCCGCCGGAGGAGCACAGAAGCCCCTGGCCCGACAGCTTCGCGCAGAACTTGCGGAAGCCATTCTCGGTCTCGCCGCCGAAGGGAACCATCGGATGCTTCGCGTCGAGCATCGCCTGTACAACGCCGGTGTCGCCGCCCTGCCCAGTGAAGCCGTCGAAATGCTTCTGCACGGCGATGGCGTCCGCCGTCACCTTCTGGGCGGTTGGATCGTCCCACTTGCCATAGACTTCTACAACGTCCCATTTCTTCCCGGTCGCCTCGAGGGCCTCGTGGATACCGTCGTGACGGTCGCGATCGACGGATGTGCCGGAAACGCCGCGCACTTCGAGAACCTTGCCCCCGTTAGGAATATGGCTTGCGAGCCATTTGCCCCAGTAGACGCCGAGACCCTTCTGGTCGACGTCGACGTTGATCGCGTCCTCGGTGTCGAGAATGTTGTCGAACGCGACGAGCACGACGCCCGCGTCGTTGGCACGCTTGATCACAGGCTTGAACGCGGCCGGGTTCTGAGCGTTGACGACGATCGCGTCGAAACCGGAATCGATGAAGTTGTTGATTGCGGCGATCTGGGCGGCGACGTCCTCGCCGGTCGAGACGACCTTGAACTCCTTGAGTTTCGCGGCGACGTCGGGCTGCGCCGCATAGGCCTTCGCGGTCTGGATCATCTGGATGCGCCAGGTGTTGGCGATATAGCCGTTGGCAAGCGCGATGCGATACGGGCCGGGTTTGGCGGCGAATTTGAAGAACTTGGTCTTGT
>DASZFX010000363.1:0-4536 GCA_035939375.1 Roseiarcus sp. | reverse complement strand
CCGCTTGGCGTGGAACGCCGGCGACCGGCACATTGACCCGGTTCGAGACGAGGATCAGACGGGGCGCCATGCTTCCTCCCATTTGACGGAGAGCCGCATCGCCGAATCGATGATCGCCGCCATCGAATAGGTTTGCGGAATATTGCCCCACAGCTCCCCCGTCTCCGGGTGAATATCCTCCGACAAGAGTCCGAATGCGTTTCTGCGCTCGAGGAGATCGCCGAAGAGCTCCCGCGCTTCGTCGCGACGGCCGACAGCGGCGAGCGCGTCAATATACCAGAAATTGCAGACAAGAAACGCGGTCTCCGGCCAGCCGAAATCGTCGCGCGCCGTATATCGCATGATGCGGCCGTTTCTCATCAAATCGCGCTCGATCGCCTCGCATGTGCTCAAGAACCGCGGATCATGCGGCGCGATGAGGCCGAGTTCGGATAGAAGAAGTACGCTCGCATCGAGTTCATCGCTGTCGAGCGCGCCGACGAAGGCGCCTTTGTCTTCGCGCCAGGCGCGGGCGAGAATCTCCTTGCGCAGCGAAGAGGCGCGCTCGCCCCACAGCAAGGCGCGCTCGCCGTTGCCCAAACGATGCGCTATCTGCGCAAGTCGGTCGCAGGCCGCCCAGCAGATCGCCGCGGAATGCGTATGGACGCGCTCGCGGCCGCGATATTCCCAAATGCCGGCGTCCGGCTTAAGCGCGACTTGCATCGCCTTTTCGCCAAGCGGCTCGAGCCGGCGAAAGAGCGGTTCATCGCCCATGCGCGGCAATCGTTCGTCGATGAACATTTGCGTCGCCGCCAGAATAGCGCTGCCGTAAACGTCGTGCTGGTGCTGCTCGGCCGCCTGATTGCCGACCCGCACCGGCCCCTGGCCGAGAAAGCCGGCAAGGTCGGGCGCGATTTCCTCGGCCAGAGATTCGCCCGGAACAATCGAATGAACCGGACGCAACGGTGCGTCGGGTTCGGCGACAATGGTCATGATGTAATTGAGATAGGCCTCCATCGTTTCGGTGGCGCCGAGCTTGTTGAGCGCCTGGGTGACGAAATAGGCGTCGCGCAGCCAGCAATAGCGATAGTCCCAGTTCCTGCCGCTGTTCGCCGCTTCCGGAATCGATGTCGTATGCGCGGCGACGATGCCGCCGGTTTCCTCGAAGCTGCACAGTTTGAGGGTGATGGCGGCGCGCATGACCTCGCTCTGCCATTCGAAAGGCACGGCGAGGGTGCGCGCCCAATGCGTCCAATAGTGGCGCGTATGCTCCTCGAATTCGTTGGCGGTCGATTCGAAAGCGCTGCGAAAGGGCTCGTCGGGTCCGAATACGAGCGTCATCGGCCGCGTCAACGGAAAAGGCGTCTCCTGCGCGACGTAAGAGAGGGGCGCGTCGGTATTCAGGCGCAGCACCGTTCCGACGCCCTGATAGCGGATATGGTTCGAACCGATCGAGAGATCCGTCATCGGCCGGCCGTAAGCCTCGGTCGGCCGAACGCGGATCGTGATCCGAGGCAACCCGGCGAGAGGCGCAATACGCCGCACCAGTTGCGGGGGATGAAAGGTTCTTTCGTAGCGTTGAAACCGCGGCGCGAAATCGGTGATGCGCAGGCGTGCGCCGTGCTTGTCCTCAAGCTCGGTCTCGAGGATCGCGGTGTTGCGCACGTAGGCCGACCGCGCCTTGACGAGATCGGTGACGACGACGTCGCAAAAGCCTTTTTCCTCGCCTCCAGCAAGCAGGCGAGAAAAAATCGGGTTGGAGTCGAAGCGCGGAAAGCACCACCAGACGATGCGGCCGACGGGATCGACGAGCGCTGCGGTGCGGCAATTGCCGATCAGGGCGAGATCGAGCGGTTGCTTGCCGGCGGAGCGCTGGCGCATTTCCTCTTTCTCGCTCATTCGCCCAATCTCTCGAGCCATGCGCGCAAGTCCTTGGGACTCGCAAACCAACCCGATACCCCAGGCAATCGCGCGCCGACCGAAAGAGCCAACCCGCCGAGCGCCAAGACCTTTTCAAACCCGGGCCCGTCGACATGATCGTCGGCGACGAAAATAGGCTTGCGCCCGGCGAAAGGCGGTCGCGTCATGAAACATTCAATCGCCTTGCCCTTGTCGAATCCGGCGAGCTTGATCTCATAGACCGACCGGCCGCCAATCAGCTCCAGCGGCAATTCCGGATAATGATGCTGAAAGCGCTGGAGCGCCTCGCGAATCTCGTCGCCGACCGCGCCGGCTTGATTGTAATGAACGGCGAAGCTGAGGCCTTTGTTCTCCGCGAACGCGCCCGGAAACTCTTCGAGCAGTCGACGCAGCCGCGTCCAGGCTTCTTCCGGCAGCCGAACCGGGGCCAGCGACTTTCGCGGCCCGTCGGGCGCATAGCGAATCTCTCCGCCATGCACGCCGCTCGCCCGCAGGCGCAGCGGCTTAAACAATCGGTCGAGTTCGTCGATCGGGCGCCCACTCACCAGCGCCAGAGCGCCCTCGAGCCGTCGTTCCGCCGAAGCCAGCTCGCCAAGCAACGCAAAGGGAACGTCGACCGCGTCCGGCGTCGGCGCCAAGTCGAGGATCGTTCCGTCCACGTCGAGGAACAGGCCAATCGAATGTCGATCCAATGTCGCCGGCTCGGGCGCCGTCATCCACCCGCCTTCCGCGTTGCACCCGCCTTCCGCTTTGAATGCAGGCTCCAACGGCAAAGAGCGTCTGTCAATCTTGACTCGCGCATTTGACAGATTGTGCGGGAGATGCAGCTAAGCCGTCAAAAACCTTCGAAGGGTCGGCCCGTTCCCCCGGTAACGCGATTGTGAACATTCGCCACGCTTTAGCCGCATACTGAGACTGGCTCGACGAAACGAGGCGCCGGATTCTCCAGACGCCAACGATCGCCTGACCGCGCCGCGGCGAGATGAAAGAACGTACGAAGATGTCGGGAAGCGCAGCGGACGGAAGGCTCTTGGACCATGTTGATCGCAACGACAAAGTCTCATTGATTTGCAAGGCGACGATTATGCGCGAGGGAAATTCCAACTCAAGGACGCAAAGCGTCGCCGGAGGAAGCGACGCTTGCAATATATTCCTCGAGAGATCGGTGACCAGGGGGTACAATGCTCTCATCACAACAGTACGTGCGGACATCCGACAAGATGGCGACGCGGCGTGCGCTGAAACCTCCTTCGCAGCGCCTGTACATCGGCGTCGTCGCTCGCGCGCCCCGGCGCCGCGCGACGATAAGGTAGGCCGCGATGAAGCGTTTTGACGATTTGTCGCCCGCAGCGCTGGAGCGCGCGTCGGCGCCCGTCGAACCCGTCGCCGGCTCCCGCCTCCTGTCGCTCCTCTTTCCCCCGGCGCTTGCTCTTTACGCAAATTTTCAGGGCGTTCAGCTCATCCTCGTTCCCGTTCAGGTCGAGGCGATCGATCCTGGACAAAAGATTTCAAATCTCGCGCTGCTGACGGTCCTTTGCGCCGTCTCCGGCGTCGCCGGGCTGATGGCCGGCGGCGCGATGTCCGATGCAACGAGGACGCGCTGGGGACGACGCGCGCCCTGGCTTGCCGCGATGGCCGCCGCCTCCGCTGTCCTTGCCGCGGCGCTGGGGTTTCAGAAGCATCTCCCGATGCTGGCGGCGCTCTATGCCGCGCTGTGGTTCACGCTGAACTTTTTCCAAGGCGCCATGCTGGCGGTTGTGCCGGACCGCGTGCCGGCGGACAGGCGCAGCCTCGCCTCCTCGATCATGGGCGTCGCTGGGCCGCTCGGCGCTCTGGCCGGCGTCAATCTCGCTGCCTGGGCCACGGGCGAAACCGGCTACGCGGCGCTGGCGGCGATGCTGGTCGCGACAACGGCGGCGTTCGTCCTCTTCGCTCCCGAACCCGCAGCTCCCGGCGCCGCGCGGCCGGGCGGCGGCGGCGCGCCGCTGCATCGCCTCGGAATTGACGCCATTCTTCGCTCGCTCAATGGTTTCGGCTCGCGCGATTTTACCGTTGCTTTCGTGTTGCGGGTTTTGATGTTCGTCGCGCAATTCTCGATCAACAACTACCTTCTCTACATCTTGCAAGATCACATCGGCGTCGCGCATCTGCCGGCGCAGAGCGCGCAGATCGCTGCTGGCGCTGTGAGTTCGCTGCGCACCCTTGTGACGGTCTTGACCGTTCTCGTCGCGGGCTGGTTCGCCAACCGGACCGAGCGACGCAAACTCTTCGTGCAAATCTACTCTGCGGTCATGGCCGCAGCCATGATCGTCCCGACGATCAGCGCGACCTGGCTCGGCATGTTGCTGTTCGCTGCGCTCGGCGGCCTCGCCATGGGCGCCTATTCAGCGATCGATCTGGCGCTGATGTCGCATGTGCTGCCCAACAAGGACGCCGCCGGCCGCGATCTCGCCGTGCTCGTCATGGCTGGCGCCGCCGCGCAGTTTCTGGCCCCGCTGATCGGCGGCGGCGTGATCAAGCTTCTCGGCTATGACGCGCTCTTCGTCTTCGGCGCGATCGGCACGCTAGGCGTCGGGGCGGCGACCCTCTTTCTACGCGGCGTGCGTTGAGAGGCCGTGCGCGCCGGCTGTCCCTCGC
>DASZFX010000362.1:0-3815 GCA_035939375.1 Roseiarcus sp. | reverse complement strand
ATTCCGGATTTGCGCGACCTGTTCGATTCGGACGTACGCTGGCTCGATCACTACGGTTTCAGGCCGCTGGACCTGCCGACCCTGGCCGGGGGCTTGAGCGGGTGATCCATTCAACCGAGCGGCCTGACGGAGCGCATGTCGGTGCGCCGGTAGAAGACGGAGACAAATGAAATTCACCCTGTCCTGGCTCAAGGATCATCTGGAGACGACGGCTTCGCTCGCCGAAATCGTCGAAACGCTGACGCGTATCGGCCTCGAGGTTGAAAATGTCGAGAATCCTGCGGCGAAATATCAGGGCTTCGTCGTCGCGCGCGTGATCGAAGCCAAGCAGCATCCGAACGCCGACCGCTTGCGCGTCTGCATCGTCGAAGCCGGGGCTGAGCCGATCCAGGTGGTGTGCGGCGCGCCCAACGCGCGAACAGGAATGAAAGGCGTGTTCTCGCCGGTCGGAACCTATATTCCCGGCAAGAAGATCACCTTGACCAAGGGTACGATCCGCGGCGTCGATTCGAACGGCATGCTGTGCTCGGCGGCCGAGCTCGAGCTTTCCGAGGATCACGACGGCATCATCGATCTCCCCGACGACGCGCCGGTCGGCGTTCCTTATACGAGCTATGCGGGCCTCGACGATCCGGTCTTCGAGATCAATCTCACGCCTAACCGCCCGGATGCGACGGGCGTTTCCGGCATCGCCCGAGATCTCGCCGCCGCCGGTCTTGGAACGCTGAAGACCAAGGCGCCGGCGCCGGTCGAAGGGACGTTCGAAAGCCCGGTGATCGTGCGGCTCGATTTCTCGCCAGCCGATGCGCATCTTTGTCCCGCCTTTGCGCTGCGCCTCGTGCGCGGCGTCAAGAACGGCGCTTCGCCCGAATGGATGCGGAAGCGTCTTCGCGCGATCGGCTTGCGGCCGATCAACTCTTTGGTCGACATCACCAATTACATTACCTTCGACCGCGGCCGGCCGCTGCATGTGTTCGATGCGGCCAAGGTCGCGGGCGGGCTGAGCGTGCGCCGCGCGCGCAAGGGCGAGGAGGTTCTCGCGCTCGATGGACGCACATATGCGTTGGACGAAAGCATGGTGGTCATCGCTGATGCGCAAGGCGTGGAGTCGATCGCCGGGATCATGGGCGGCGAGCACTCGGGCTGCGATGACAAGACGTCCGACGTCCTGATCGAAAGCGCGTTGTGGGATCCGCTGAACATCGCGCAGAGCGGCCGCAAGCTCGGCGTTTCGACCGACGCGCGCTATCGTTTCGAGCGCGGCGTCGATCCGGCCCTCTGCATTCCCGGCGCCGAGATGGCGACGCGGATGGTTCTCGATCTTTGCGGCGGCGAGCCGTCTCATCTTATTGTCGCCGGCGCGCCGCCGAAGGGTACGAAACTCGTCGATTTCCCTTATAGCGAAGTTCGGCGCCTCACCGGTCTCGATATCCCGCGCGTTCAGGGCGAGGCGATCTTGGGCAAGCTCGGCTTCGCCGTGGTCGGCGACGGATCGCAGGTCGAGGCGCCGTCCTGGCGGCCGGACATCGACGGCAAGGCGGATATCGTCGAGCAGATCGTGCGCATCGTCGGGCTCGATCGGGTGCCGCAAAATCCGCTGGAGCGACTGGAGGCGAGCGTCGCCAAGCCGGTGCTGACGTTGCTGCAGAAACGCACCCGCACGGCCAAGCGCGCGCTCGCCGCGCTGGGTCTGCGTGAAGCCGTCACCTGGTCCTTCATTTCCAGGCAGGCGGCGGAATTGTTCGGCGGCGGGTCGCCGGCGCTCGCTCTCGTCAATCCGATCGCCGCCGATCTTTCGGACATGCGGCCGAGCCTCATCCCAGGTCTGGCGGCCGCGGCCGAGCGCAATGCGCGGCGGTGCTTCCGCGACATCGGTCTTTTCGAAGTCGGCCAGATTTTCTTCGGGGCGGGCGAAAACGACCAGCGCATGGCCGCCGCGGGCCTGCGGCGCGGTTCGGCCAAGGCGGAAGGCGCCGGACGCCACTGGCTTGGCGGCGGCGGCGCGGTGGACACGTTCGACGCAAAGAGCGACGCCTTCGCGCTTCTCTCAACGCTTGGCGTTTCGACCGGCGGCTTGCAGATCGTTGCGGGCGGTCCGCGCTTCCTTCATCCTGGCCGGTCGGCTAAATTGCAGTTTGGACCGCAGAACGTGATCGGCTGGTTCGGCCAGTTGCATCCAGACGCATTGGAGATGTTGGACGTCGAAGGGCCGATCGCTGCTTTCGAAATTATTCTTGATGCGCTGCCCCAGCCCAAGGCGCGGGCGACCCGCGCCAAGCCGAAGCTTGAACGCTCCGAATTCATGGCGGTTGAACGCGATCTCGCCTTCGTCATCGAGAAAGACGTGCCCGCTGCTGACCTGGTCAGGGCGGCGCAAGGCGCCGAGCGTAGTCTCGTTGCGTCCGCGCAAGTGTTCGACGTCTACGAAGGTCCGGGCGTCCCGCCGGGCCGTAAATCAGTGGCGATCGCCGTGACGCTGCAACCGCGCGAACGGACGTTGACGGATGCTGAGATCGAGGCGGTCATCGCTAAAATCGTCGCCGAAGCGACGAAGAAGACCGGCGCGACGCTTCGCGCCTGACGATCCCCTTTCGAAGAGGGCTAGAATGACTTTTCCGCGATTCCTTGCTCTCATGGCCTTTTCGCTCGCTTGCGTGACAGGGGCGCGCGCCGAGACCTATCCCGATTGCGAAAAATTCGATCAGCCGCTCGCCTATAACCGATGTCTGGCTTCGCACGGACCGTCCGCGTCCCGCGCCCTGGCCGCGACGTCCGAAGAAGGCGGTGAGGTCATGCGCCGCCCGCAGGCCTACCATCCGATCCGTCACGTCCACCGCGGCCGCATGAGCGCGTCTTTCGTCATCGAGGACGCGCACCGCTCGCACCGACATGGGAAATTCGTGCGGACGCAATGATTCGCTACTTAAACCTATTTGCTATGTAATATAAAATATATCCTAGATTTTATTCGTATTTTGTGCTATCCGCTTCTTGAGGCTGGCAAATCTCGCATTCGCGCGACGTGAAATGGAGCGGCAAGGCGCAAGACTACGCCTTGAATTCGGTCCGGCGACGAACATCTACCGGCGACGGTCCAAGGGCGACAGACGCCGCGCGTCGGCGTCGACTAAGAGTTTTCGATGAGCGAAGTCATCACCGCCAATCGTCTGATTGACGGCATTGTCGTTTTTCAGGCCGAGGCCGGCTGGGTCGAGGATTTCGCACGCGCTTCGGTCTATGACAGCGCCGAGGCGACCAAAGCGGCGCTGGTCCTCGCCAAACGGGACGAAGCGCGCGACATCGTCGTCGACGCCTATTCCATCGTCGTCGAGATGCGCAGCGGTCACTATGCGCCCAAGGCGCTGCGCGAATTCATCCGCGCCACTGGACCCACGACCCGACCCGATCTCGGCAAGCAGGCGCAGGGTCAGGCGCCGCGCTTTGTCGAGCGACGCTGACGGAGTGTTCGATGTACCGCTATGACGAATTCGACGCCGCCTTCGTCGCCCAGCGCGTGAGCCAGTTCCGCGACCAGGTCGAGCGCCGCGTCGCCGGCGAATTGACCGAGGATCAATTCCGGCCGCATCGGCTGATGAACGGCCTCTATTTGCAGCTTCACGCCTATATGCTTCGCATCGCCGTGCCTTACGGCACGCTGTCCTCGCGCCAGATGCGCAAGCTCGCCGAGATCGCGCGCAAATATGATCGCGGCTATGGACATTTCACCACGCGGCAGAACCTGCAGTTCCATTGGCCGGCGCTAAAGGACGTGCCGGACATTTTGAGCGAACTCGCCAGTGTCGAGATGCATGCGA
>DASZFX010000361.1:0-2507 GCA_035939375.1 Roseiarcus sp. | reverse complement strand
GGCCGGGTGATCGGCTCCTGCCTCGGCGCGATTTTCGTCGGGCTCATCGACAAGGTCCTGCGCGAAGGCGTTCCGATCACTCGGACCATCGATCTCGGCGGCGGCGAGACGGCGACGGTCGCCGCGGTCGCGCAATTACCGCCGGGCGCAGTGCCGGCTTTCCTCGGCGTCATCCTCATCATCGCCGTTCTGATCGAGCCCTGGCTCGTGCGCCGCCGGATCATCCCGCGCTTCTGGGCGTGGCTACGCCGCCGCCCGTCGCCGCCGATCCCCGACCTTGGCGGGATCGCCATTAGCGGCGCCCAGACGCGCGGCGTGAATGTGCAGGCGCGCGGCCTCGGCAAGCGCGGAATCATCGCCTTCTTCTACCGCCGCGACGCCGCCGCGGTGATGCTGATGATCGCGCTGTGGCTCTTCGGCTGGTGGGCGCGGCCGGATTTCTGGGAAGGGCTCGACAATTCCTTTACGATCCTCCTCGCCTTTTCTGAAATCGCCCTGCTGGCGGTCGGCCTCACCTTCGTGATGGCCAATGGCGACATCGATCTGTCGGTCGGCTCGGTCCTGGCTCTCTCCGGCGCGACCGCGGCGGTGGTCATGAAGGACACCAATCTTGGACCGCTCGTCGCCGCGGTCGCGGCCATCGCGGTCGGCGTGATCGCGGGCGCGATCAACGGCTGGCTCACCGCCTATGTCGGACTGCCCGCTTTCATCGCCACGCTCGGCACCTTCTATTGGGCGCGCGGCATCGGCTCGTCGATCGTCGCCGGCACCCAGCTCAACGGATTTCCCGAATCCTTCAACCTGATCGGCCGCAGCCTGTTCGAATTGCTCAACGTCCTGGGGATCGCTCCGACCCATGGCCTGTGGCTGGCTGTCGCCAAGGCGGTCAGCGTACAGACGATCTTTGTCGTCCTCGTCGCCGTGATTTTCGGGATCGTGCTCGCCCATACGACCTATGGCCAGAAGGTCTATGCGGTCGGCGGCAACGAGCGCGCGGCGAGCTTCGCCGGCGTCAACACGAGGCGCGTGCGCTTCACCGCCTTGCTGATCTCGGCCACATGCGCGGCCTTCGCCGGCGTCATCTATGACGCCTTCTATCGCAGCTTCATCCCGACCGCCGGGCAATTGCGCGAACTTGACGCCATCTCTTCGATCATCATCGGCGGCGGCTCGATTTTCGGCGGCTATGGCACGATGATCGGCGCCATGGCCGGCGCGGCGGTGCTCACCCTCATCCGTTCGCTCCTGTCGTTGCAGATTATCCTGCGCGACGGCTCGTCCTTCGTCCTGCCGCAGCAATGGCAGAACGTCTTTATCGGACTGATCCTGATCATCGCCGTGGTTGGCGATATCTGGCTGCGTCAGAACAACATTCTCGGACAATGGTTCGGCAGGGCGCGGGCGAGAGAAGAAGCCGCGGCGCCCGCCAAGGAGGCAGAAGCATGACCACGCCTATCGTCGAGATGCGGGCGATCGAAAAGAGCTTCGGGCCGGTGCGCGCGCTGATTAATGTGAACCTACGGCTCATGCCGGGCGAGGTGCTCGGCCTCGTCGGCGACAATTCAGCCGGAAAATCGACGCTGATGAAAATCCTCACCGGCGCCTATCAGCGCGACGCCGGCGACATTTTCATCGACGTCAAATCGGTCCATTTCAAGAGCCCGCACGAGAGCCGCGATCTCGGCATCGAGATGATCTACCAGGACTTCGCCCTCTGCGGGAACCTCGACGTCGGTCAGAATATCTTCCTTGGCCGCTGGCCGAAGCGTCTCGGAATATTCGTCGATCGCGCCCGCATGCATCATGACGCGCGCGAAATCCTCGACCGACTCAAGGTCGACGTGAACTCCGTGTACCAGAAGGTCGAGAGCCTGTCCGGCGGGCGCCAGCAATCGGTCGCCATCGCCAGGGCGATCTCGTTTGATCCGAATGTCGTGATCTTCGACGAGCCGACCGCCAATCTTTCGGTGACCGCGACCAAGCGCCTTCTCGAAACGATCATGGAGCTCAAGCGTCACAATGTGGCGCAGGTCATCATCTCTCACCGCATGACCGACATTTTCGAGGTCGGCGACCGGGTGATGGTGCTCAAGCGCGGCCGCAATGTCGGCGAAAGGCTCATCGCCGAGACGACCGAGAAGGAAGTGCTGGAGCTGATCGTCTCCGGCGTGCCGGAGACCGCGGCGACGGAGCTGGCCTCCTAGCGCATCGGATTCGCAATTTGAACCGCAGAGGCTCTCTGGAAACGAACGCCAACGCCACGGGCCGCCATTGTTTGGAACAGTGACCGGAACGCGCCCGCCGAAAGGTCTGTCAAGGGCGCGCTTTACGCGCCGCCGAAGGCGGCTAAAGCCCTTGACAGACCTTTCGGCCGGCGCATAGGAGCCCCTGTTCCAAACAATGGCGGCTTGCGCCTTCCGCCGCCCGCCAGGTGTGAGTTCATTTGGGGGTCCGATGCTCTAGATCGGGATGACGTCAGATCGAATTCGCCGCCGTCGCTGCGCGCG
>DASZFX010000360.1:0-2528 GCA_035939375.1 Roseiarcus sp. | reverse complement strand
GACGACGCCCTCGACCGCGCCATCGAGATCGGCGTCGTCGAAGACAATGAAGGGCGACTTGCCGCCGAGCTCCAACGACAGCTTCTTCCCAGAGCCGGCGGTGGCGATGCGGATTTTGCGGCCGACCTCGGTCGAGCCGGTGAAGGCGATCTTGTCGACCCCGGGATGCTCGACGATGAAAGCGCCGGTCGCGCCGTCGCCGGTCACGATATTGACGACGCCCGGCGGCAATCCGACTTCCCCGCAGATTTCGGCGAAAGCCAGTGCGGTCAGCGGCGTATATTCGGCCGGCTTCAATACGACCGTATTGCCCGCCGCCAGCGCCGGCGCGATTTTCCAGGCGAGCATCAGCAGCGGGAAGTTCCAGGGAATGATCTGGCCGCAGACGCCGACCGCATGATGATGCGGGAACTCGCTCGCGGCAAGCGCCGCCCAGCCGGCGTGATGATAGAAGTGGCGCGCGACCAGGGGCACGTCGATGTCGCGCGTCTCGCGGAGCGGCTTGCCGTTGTCCATCGTCTCCAGGACGGAAAGAAAGCGCTCGCGCTTCTGTACGTGCCGGGCGATGGCGTAGAGATGGCGGGCGCGTTCATCTCCCGGCAGCGTCGACCAGGATTTGAAGGCGGCGCGCGCCGCTTTGACCGCGCGATCGACATCCCCCGCGCCGCCCTGCGCGACGCGGCCGAGCAAAGCGCCGTCAGCGGGATTGGCCGCCTCGAACCAGACGCCGTCCGCGGGCGCGACGAACTGGCCGCCGATATAATGTTTGAATCCCGGCTCGTGGCTCTTCAACCAGGCGCGGACGTGGTCATTGGCCTCCGGCGCCGGACCATAATCCATTGTCGTTAGAATATCGGCGATCTTGTTCATGAGCTTAAGTCCTCACGCCATCGCGTGGCGCGACGCTGCGGCGTAGCGGCCGGTGACGAAATGTTCAAGCTGGCGCTCGATGTCGGCAAGAAGCGCGCTGGCGCCGATCCGGAAGAGATCGGGTTCGAGCCATTCACGGCCAAGCTCCTCCTTCATCAGGATCAGCCAATTGAGCGCATCCTTTGCTGTGCGCACGCCGCCCGCGGGTTTGAAGCCGACCTTGAAACCGCTCAAGGCGAGATAGTCGCGGATCGCCCTTGTCATGATCAGGCTCACGGGCAAAGTGGCGTTGACGTCCTCTTTGCCTGTCGAGGTCTTGACGAAATCGGCGCCAGCCATCATCGCGACCATGCTGGCCCGATAGACGTTGCGCAGGGTCTTGAGATCGCCCGTCGCAAGGATCGCCTTAAGATGCGCGCGCCCGCAGGTCTCGCGCATCGCCTTCACCTCGTCATAGAGCGCGGGCCAATCCTGCGTCAGCACATGGGCTCTCGTGATGACGATATCGATCTCCTCGGCGCCCTCGGCCACCGCCATGCGGATTTCCTCGAGCCGCAGCGGCAGCGGAGTGAGGCCGGCGGGAAAGCCGGTGGCGACGGACGCGACGGGTATGCCGGAGCCGGCCAGAGCGCGAACGGCCGGGCCGACCATCGTCGGATAGACGCAAACAGCGCCGACATGCGGCGGCTCCGCCGCCAGGCCCAGCCCTTCGACCAGGTCCTCGCGCAAAGGTTGACGCGCCTTGACGCAGAGCCGGTGAACGCGGCCTGGCGTGTCGTCCCCGGCGAGGGTCGTTAAGTCGATGAGTTGCAAGGCTTTGACGAGCCAGGCGGCCTGCCATTCCTTCTTGACGGTGCGCCGCCCCGGCAGGCTGGCGACACGGCGCTCGGCGGCGCTCAAATTGACCTGGACGCCGCGAATGGGACCGAGGGTCAGCGGCATGCCGTCGTTACGGGGCCGGACATTGTGGCGAAGCTGGGCTTGCACGTTCATGGCGGCGGTTCCGAGTAAAGCCGGAGGTTTACACCTGAAGCCCAGCTTGGTCACCTCTGCTGAGCGGAGACCTGAGTTCAGGGAAAGTTCCTCGAACTTCCGGGCGGATCTTCGGATATTGACCAAGATACTTGGCGACTCGTCCGTCAAAGGCGACAAAACCTGAAAATTCCGCTGCTGCAATTGCGAGATCGCGCCGAATCAGTGTATGCGCGCAAGTAGGGGTGGGGGAATTTCAGATGGTGTCGCCGGTCAGCTCGATGACGCCAGGCCAGATTGCTGGCTTGACGACGACAACGATGTCTAGCCTGTCAACCACTGATATTAGCGCCCTTTCGACCACCCAAATCAACGCTTTGAGCGCGAACCAGATCGACGCGCTCAGCACGACGGCTCTGAAATCCTTTCAAACAACGCAAATTACCGGCTTCTCACCGCAAGCCGTTTCGGGCCTGTCGCTTGCCGCGATCCTTGCTCTGACGACCACCGAAACAGGGGCGCTGACCGCGACGGAGATCGCGGCTCTGACGACGGGCGAAATCGGCACCCTGACCTCGACTGAGCTTCAAGCCTGGAATACGACGCAGGCCGGCGCCTTGACGGCGACGCAGATCGGCGGGCTGACGACGACGGCGCTCGGCAATCTTTCGACGGCGCAGCTCGGC
>DASZFX010000359.1:0-7481 GCA_035939375.1 Roseiarcus sp. | reverse complement strand
GAGCGGCGAAGCCGCTCGCCGGGAAGCGAGAAATCAGGATTGCGGGTGAAATCGCCGGGATAGACTTCGGCGCTGTTGACGACGAAGCCCGTTTCGGCGCCGCGGAGCGCGGCGAGCACCTTCTTTGCGCCCGAGACGACGAGGTCGCATCCCAAGATAAGGTCGGCGTCGCCGGCCGCGACGCGAATTGCGTGAATATCCTCAGGCTTTCGCGCCAGTTTGACATGGCTGAAGACCGCGCCGCCCTTTTGCGCGAGGCCGGCCATGTCGATCATGCCGCAGGCCTTGCCTTCGAGATGGGCGGCCATGCCGAGGATTGCGCCGATCGTCACGACGCCGGTCCCGCCGACCCCGGTGACGATGATCGAATAGGGCTTGTCGCCAATCTCCCGCGCGGTCGGCTCGGGGAAAGAAGGCGCCGAGGCGCGGCCGCCGCTCTTCTTCAGGCGCGCGCCATGCACGGTAACGAAAGACGGGCAGAATCCGTCGATGCAGGAAAAGTCCTTGTTGCAGCTCGACTGGTCGATTCGCCGCTTGCGGCCGAATTCAGTGTCTTTCGGCTGGACCGAGACGCAATTGGATTTGACGCCGCAATCGCCGCAGCCCTCGCAGACGAGTTCGTTGATGATGACGCGCTTGTCGGGATCGGGATAGGCGCCGCGCTTGCGCCGACGCCGTTTCTCAGCGGCGCATGTCTGGTCGTAGATGATGACGCTGACGCCCTTGGCCTGGCTGATGTCCTCTTCGACCTCGATCAGCTCTTCGCGCGGACGGATGGTCACGCCTTCGGGCCAGGCGATATCGGCGGGATATTTCTTGACGTCGTCGGTCACGACGACAATCGGGTCAGCGCCGTCGGCGGCGACCTGGCGCGCGATCTGCGGCACGTTGAGACCGCCTTCGTGGCTCTGGCCGCCGGTCATCGCCACCGCGTCATTGAACAGGATTTTGTATGTGACGTTGGTCTTTGTATCGATCGCCCAACGCAGCGCCAGCGCGCCGGAGTGATTGTAGGTGCCGTCACCCAGATTCTGGAACACGTGTTCGCGGGTGGAGAACGGCGCTTCGCCGATCCAATTGGCCCCCTCGCCGCCCATCTGAGTATAGCCGTCAGTCGCCCTGTCCATATATTGGGCCATGAAATGACAGCCGATGCCGGCATAGGCGCGCGCGCCTTCCGGCACCACGGTCGAACGGTTGTGCGGGCAGCCCGAGCAGAAATAGGGATTGCGTTGCGTGACCTCCTTGATTTCGTCGAGCGCCGATTGCGCGCGGCGCAGGCGGGCGAGGCGCGCTTCGAGTTCGGCGTCGGGGCTGATTTTCAGCAGCCGCTCGCCGATCGCTATGGCGATGTCGTTCGAATCCAGAGCCCCTTTCACCGGGAACAGCCAGTCGCCTTTCTCGTCCCTTTTTCCGATGCAGACCGGCTGGTCGGCGGAGCCGTAAAGCTCCTCGCGTAATTGCACCTCGATCAGCGAGCGTTTTTCCTCGACGACGATGACCAGCGACAATCCGCGCGCAAATTGGCGCAGACCCTCGGGTTCGATCGGCCAGGCGCAGCCAAGCTTATAGAGACGAAGCCCCAAATCATTGCAGCGCTTCTCGTCGACGCCGAGTTCGTCGAGCGCCTGGCGTACATCGAGATAGGACTTGCCGAGGGTAATGACGCCGATCTTCGCGTTCGGCCCGCCCGAGGCGATGATGCGGTTGAGCCTATTGGCGGCGATCCAGGCGACCATCGCCGGCCGCTTGTATTCTTGCAGGCGTTCTTCCTGCGCCAGAATGCCGTCGCCGGTTCGAATGTTCAGGCCGCCGGACAGCATAGGTAAGTCCGGCGTCATTGGCGCGACGCGATCGAGCGACCCGTCGACCACGGCCGTCGATTCGATCGTGTCCTTGATGCATTTGAGGCCGACCCAAACGCCGGCGTAGCGGCTGAACGCCCAGCCGAGCGCGCCATAGTCGAGAATCTCCTGAACGCCGGCCGGCGACAGGATCGGCGTCATCACATCGACAAAGGCGAATTCGGATTGGTGGGCGGTGGTCGAAGATTCGGCCGTGTGGTCGTCGCCCATCAAGGCGAGAACGCCGCCATGTTTCGAGGTTCCGGCGAGATTGGCGTGGCGGAAAACGTCGCCGCAGCGATCGACGCCTGGGCCTTTGCCGTACCACAGACCGAAGACGCCGTCGAAGCGCCCCTCGCCGCGCATTTCCGCCTGCTGGGCGCCCCAAAGCGCGGTGGCCGCAAGCTCTTCGTTGAGGCCCGGCTCGAATCGGATGTCGCTCGCCTTGAATTCTCGCGCCAGCCGCGAGAATTGCAGATCGAGCCCGCCGAGCGGCGAGCCGCGATAGCCGGTGACGAAACCGGCGGTGTTGAGCCCGGCGCGCCGATCGCGCTCCTTTTGCGACAACAGCAATCGCGCCACCGCCTGGGCGCCGTTCAGCAGAACGGGCGACTTGGTCAGATCGAAGCGATCGGCCAGGTTTATATCGGGTAGACCCCCGTCCTCGGCGCGGGAAGAATGTTCGTCCATGATCCGCCTCCCGCCGACCGTCATGGGTCGCGTCTGAACGCGCCGCTGGTCGAAACGCTTTCTTTGAACGGAATCTGTGCGCTTTGGCCAGCCAAAGCAAGGGGCGGCCTGGCAAGGCCCCGCCGCGGTCAGGCGTCTAAGGCGATTGCTCCCGCGAGGCTACCGCGATTTGCCGGTCGGCGAGCGTGCGAGGAGGTCCGGCACGGTATAGATTAGGCCGATCACGACGAAAATGGCGATCGAAACCGCCGGCTTGAAATAAGCGGCGGGAATAGCGAGCACGTAGAGCGCCTGCGAGAGGCGCCCCTTCCATATCCCGACCTGCTGAGCTTTTCGCCAGGCGGCGTCCCTCTCCTGCTGAAGATCGATGACCGCCGCCAGAAGGCTGAACGAGATGGCGCAACAGAGCTGCAACGCGCCGTAAATCATCGTCGGGAAGGGGCTGATATGCGTCGCCGCCATATAGGCGGTCGCGAAGGGGAATAACGACAGAAAGAACAAAAGGGCGTTGTTGCTCCAAATGACCGCCGGCGTTACGTGACGGACCGCCGCGACGATATGATGATGATTGATCCAGTAGATCGCGGCAAAGCCGAAGCTGATGACATAGCTCAG
The DNA here is from genome assembly GCA_035939375.1 of Roseiarcus sp. Taxonomy (GTDB): domain Bacteria; phylum Pseudomonadota; class Alphaproteobacteria; order Rhizobiales; family Beijerinckiaceae; genus Roseiarcus. Next base: position 4,332 of record DASZFX010000359.1, on the reverse strand, counting down.
GAACGACGGCCACAATTTCAGCAGGGAGGAGATGCTGTCGTCGTCCGGCGCTTTGAGATCAAGCACCATAAGCGTGATGATGACGGCGATGATTCCGTCCGAGAAGGCCTCCAGTCTCGCCTTGGTGAAGCGGCCTTCCCCCGCCTCGCTCATTGGCCGGGCCCTTAGATCGGCTCGGGCCCGCGCGAAATGGCGGCGATCCCAGTGCGCGAGACCTCGACGAGCCCGATCGGGCGCATCAGTTCGACGAAATCATCGATCTTTCGCGGCCCGCCGGTGATTTCGAAAATGAAGCTCTCGATCGTCGCGTCGATGACCTTGGCCTTGAACGCTTCGGCGAGGCGCAAGGCTTCGACGCGGTTCTCTCCCTTGCCGCGCACCTTGACCATGGCGAGTTCGCGTTCGATCGCCCGCTCGATCAAGGTGAGATCGGTCACCGAATGGACCGGCACCAGGCGTTCGAGCTGGTGACGGACCTGCTCGATCACTTCGGGCGTGCCGGAGGTAGCGATAGTGATGCGCGAGAGATGCGTCTCATGCGCGACCTCGGCGACGGTGAGGCTCTCGATATTGAAGCCGCGGCCCGAGAACATGCCGACCACCCGCGCAAGTACGCCCGGCTCGTTGTCGACCAAGACCGACAAAGTGTGGCTCTCGGGGTTCGACTTGCCGATCGCCGAGGAATAGGGCGAAGGCGGAGAGGAAGGCGCGGGTTGAGCATTCATGGTTTAGGTTCCTGTTGAATCATCGCGTCGCGGCGCCTCCCCCCGGAAACGCGGAGAAGGCCCCTCATCGAGAGGGACGAGCCTGTATCTTGGTCCTGTTGTCGAACGAGCCGCCGATCTCTTCGGCGTCGCGCGTCGCCGCGATCCAGCTTTGGAAGAGGTCGAAGTCGATATTGCCGCCGCTCAGAACCAGCCCGACGCTGCGCCTGGCGAGCATCGCGCGTTCCTGCAACGCGGCCGCAAGCGGCGCAGCGCCGGCGCCTTCGGCAAGATTATGCGTATCCGTCCAATAGGCGCGGACCGCCTCCGCGATCTCCTCGTCGCTGACCAGCGCGATCCGCGAAGCGCCGCGCCCGATGATCTCCAGGGCCTCCTCGTCCGGCACGCGGGTCGCCATGCCGTCGGCGAGCGTGTCGCTCCGCTCGGTGGAGATCGCCCGGCCGGCCTTGAAGGACAGCGCATAGGCGGGCGCCTTCGCCGCCTGGACGCCGACGATCTCCGTCTTCAATCCGAGCGCATCGCGCGCGCCGATGCAGCCGCAAATCCCCGACCCCTGACCGATCGGAACGTAGAGCACGTCGAGATCTGGCCGCTCGGTGAACATTTCGAGCGCGTATGTGCCAACGCCCAAGGCGAGGTCGCGATGGAACGAGGGAACCATATGGAGCCCGCGCGACAGCGACAGTCTCTGCGCCTCCTCGCGCGCCGCTTGGAAGTCGCCGCCATGTTCGATGAGTTCGGCGCCTTGAGCGCGCATTGCGGCGTTCTTTTCGACGGAGTTGCCATGCGGCGCGACGATCGTCACCGGCAGGCTGAAACGCCGACCGGCGAAGGCGAGGCTTTGCCCATGATTGCCGCGGGTCGCCGAAATCAAGCCTTTGACGCCCGGCGCCCAGCGGCGAAGCCTGTCCACGTAGACAAGCCCGCCGCGCACTTTGAAGGCGCCGGTCGGCTGATGGTTCTCATGCTTGACGGCGACCTCTGCGCCAAGCCGGCGAGCGAGCAAGGGCCAGGAATGAGTGGGCGTCGGCCGCAGCGCGGCCTGGACGATTCCATGCGCCTCTCGCAGTTCCTCGACACCGAACACCAGCTTCAAGCTCCCCTAGAACCGCCCCTTACACGAGCATCTTGCCCTTCTCGTCGATCACGTTGCCGATCTCGACGCCGGCGTCGTCCGAGAGATCGGCCATGATCATTTCATTATGCGCCTTGCCTGAGGGGATCATCGGGAAGCAATTCTCCTTCTGATCGACCACGCAATCGAAGATGACGGCGCGCGGCGTATCAATCATATCCATGATCGCGGCGTCGAGATCGGCCGGGTCGCTGCAACGAATCCCATGTGCGCCATAGGCCTCCGCCAGCTTGACGAAGTCCGGCAGGGACGCCGTATAGCTCTCCGAATAGCGCCCGCCATGCAGCAGCTCCTGCCATTGGCGCACCATCCCCATGTATTGATTGTTGAGGATGAAGATTTTCACCGGCAGCCGGTACTGCAGCGCCGTCGACATTTCCTGCATGTTCATCAGGATCGAGGCTTCGCCGGCGATATCGATGACCAGCGATTTCGGATGGGCGATCTGCGCGCCGATCGCCGCTGGCAGGCCATAGCCCATCGTGCCGAGGCCGCCTGAAGTCATCCAGCGGTTCGGCTCGTTGAACTGGAAGTGCTGAGCCGCCCACATCTGGTGCTGGCCGACTTCGGTGGTGATGTAGACGTCGCGCTCCTTGGTCAGTTCATAGAGCCGCTTGACCGCATGTTGCGGCTTGATGATCTTCGCGGAATTGCGGAAAGCGAAGGAATCCCTCGCCCGCCAATGTTCGATCTCCTTCCACCATTTGGCGAGCGCGGCGCCATCCGCCTTGGCGGCGCTGGTGCGCCACAGCCGCACCATGTCCTCCAGCACATGAGCGCAATCGCCGATGATGCCAAGATCGACCTTGACGTTCTTGTTGATCGAGGACGGATCGATATCGATGTGGATTTTCTTCGAGTGCGGCGAGAAGGCGTCGAGGCGGCCGGTGATCCGGTCGTCGAATCTTGCGCCGATGCAGATCATCAAGTCGCAATCGTGCATGGCGTTGTTGGCTTCGAACGAGCCGTGCATGCCGAGCATGTTCAGCCATTGCTTGTCGCTGGCCGGATAGGCGCCGAGGCCCATCAAGGTGGAGGTGATCGGAAAGCCGGTCAGGCGCACCAATTCGCGTAGCAGCGTCGCGGCGGCAGGACCGGAATTGATCACGCCGCCGCCGCTGTAGAAGAGCGGCCGGCGCGCCTTGGTCATCATCTCGATCGCCTGCCTGATCTTCGCAAGGTCGCCCTTCAGTTGCGGGCGATAGGTCTTGTGCTGAACGTTCTTGAAATGCGTATAGGTCCCGATCGCGAACTGGATGTCCTTCGGGATGTCGACCACGACCGGGCCCGGCCTTCCGCTGCCGGCGACGTAAAAGGCTTCGTGCAGAATGCGCGGCAGATCCTCGACCCGGCGAACCAGATAATTGTGCTTGGTGCAATTGCGGGTGATGCCGGTCGTATCGCATTCCTGGAATGCGTCGGAGCCGATGAGATGGGTCGGCACCTGGCCGGTGATGCAGACCAGTGGAATGGAATCCATCAGGGCGTCGGTGAGGCCGGTGATGGCGTTGGTCGCGCCGGGGCCGGAGGTGACGAGCAAAACGCCGACCTTGCCGGAGGAGCGCGCATAGCCCTCGGCCGCGTGCGCCGCGCCCTGCTCATGCCGCACCAGCACATGGCGAAGCTGGTTCTGATGGAAGATGGCGTCGTAGATCGGCAGGACCGCCCCGCCCGGATAGCCGAAAACGACGTCGACGCCCTGATCCTTCAGCGCCTCGACGACCATTTCCGCGCCGGTCATCTGCTTTGACATCCTAACTGCTCCGCTTTGGCTGGTCGGGCGTTCAAAGCCCATCACGGAATTCAGACAATAAAAAAGGCCCTCATCGGGCCTTCGGGTAGCGCCAGTTCCGGGATTGCAGGCTTAAACCTGTCCCGTCTCCAGCGCTTCAGATACGATAAGCTTCGCGGCCACGGCCGATCTCGCCTCAGATTTAGATGAAAGACCAGAGTAACCAAGGGCGAAGCGAGCGTCAAGAGCGCGCGTCGCCCGACCCTCGTGGGAAACTTAACGAGATGCCCGACGTTCTCTTCCACATGATCGCTGGCGGCCCCCGCCCGGTCGCGCCATTCAGCCACGCGGTCGAATGCGATGGTTTCGTCTTCGTTACCGGCCAGATGCCGGATACGCCGGAAAATCCGGGCGTGTTGCCGGAGGGGATCGAAGCGCAGACCCGCAACGTCATCGCGAATCTTGCGACCGTGCTTAACGGAATCGGCCTCGGTTTGCGGCATGTCGTGGTCGCTCGCGCCTTCCTTACTCATTTCTACGAGGACTATGAGGCCTTCAACGCGGTCTATCGAACCTACTTCCCCGAAGATCGGTTGCCGGCGCGCACCTGCGTCGGCGTGACCGGCCTCGCCTATCGCGCGCGGGTGGAGATCGACCTCATCGCGCGAAGGCCGCGGTGATCGCTCTTCGTACGTCATCTCCACACGTGGCGGGTTACCCTCACCCCAACCCTCTCCCGC
>DASZFX010000358.1:0-10804 GCA_035939375.1 Roseiarcus sp. | reverse complement strand
GGTACTTTCTGGCGCAGAGCGCCGGTCAATTATCGATGTAAGGGAGGTCTTCAGCACGCATCGCAAGGATGCGAGGCCAAGTCTTCGGCCGAAATCGACGCGCACCAAATAATCGATCGTGATGTTGGAATCAAGGCGGCGCCCGGCTCGCCATCGGCTCGCCAGGGCAGTCGGATTTGGGGTTCGCCAAGGTCGTTTTGCGAGTTGTGCGGAGCCGCAAGATTTGAATGCGCCGCCTATTTTCTCGTCATCGAGGGCTGAATGGGCTGGCGCCTGACGACTTTCCGAGGCAACCCAGCCAGATGTCCTGTCTCACAACCGACGCCGCTCGCGGGCGCTGGGTAAAAAACGAGCGTCTGGACCTGCTGGTCCCCAATCCATTGAGCCGGGCCGCGCGCTTGCGCTCCCGCCGCCCGCTCCTTTAAGTCTTGCGGCTCCAGCCTATGGCTGGCGAAGCCCATACAATCATCCAAATCCGACGAAGACGGGGCGTCATGTTTGAAACCTTGCTGGCGACCGGCCGTCCCCTGCTCGCCGACGGCGCGATGGGAACCAATCTTTTCGCGATGGGCCTCGCCTCGGGCGACAGTCCCGAATTATGGAACGATAGTCAGCGCGACAAAGTCTTCGCACTGCATAAAAGCTTCGTCGACGCCGGCGCCGATATTATTTTGACCAATAGTTTCGGCGCCAACCGTCGCCGTCTGATGTTGCACGGCCTGCAAGGACGCGTGCGCGAACTCAATCGCCTCGCCGCGGAGATTGCGCGCGAGGCGGCTGATCGCGCGCATCGTCCGGTCATCGTCGCGGGCTCGGTCGGCCCGACCGGCGATCTCCTGGCGCCGCTCGGGCCGATCAGCGCGGAGGAAGCTTTCGATGTTTTCGTCGAGCAGATCGAGGGCCTCAAGGACGGCGGCGCCGACGTCGCCTGGATCGAGACCATGTCGGCGCCCGAGGAGATGCGCGCGCCGCGATGGCGGCCGGCGCCGTCTCCATGCCCTTTGCGGTGACGGCGAGTTTCGACACGGCGGGTAAGACGATGATGGGCCTTGCCCCTGTGACGTTCGCGGCCCTGACGGAGAGCTTCGAGCCCAGGCCCGACGCGCTCGGCGCCAATTGCGGCGTCGGCGCTTCGGACCTTCTCGTTTCGATTCTCGCGATGACCCAGTCGCGGCCCCACGCGGTCGTCATCGCCAAGGCCAATGCGGGGATTCCGCAATGGCGCGGCGCGCATATCCACTATTCCGGCACGCCGGACCTGATGGCCGACTACGCCTGTCTGGCGGTCGATGCCGGCGCGCGCATCGTCGGCGGCTGTTGTGGTACGAGCGCAGCTCATCTTGCCGCAATGCGCCGCGCGCTGGATGCGCGCGCTCCAGGCGAGCGCCCCGACGAAGCGAAGATTGTCGCGGCGCTCGGCGCGCTCGCTGCGCCGCCGGCCAAGGCGCAGGCGCCGCGCGAACGTGAGCGCCGCCGGCGCTGAGCGCCCTGCCGTTACGAGCCGACGCCAGCCCCGCGGAGCGATGGCGGACAGGCCTCCTCGAATAGCGCGCCCATCCCTGCCACAGCGCCGACGTCGATCACGATGGGCGGTTCGCGCGGATCGGCGATTGTTGCGAATTCCAGCGCGTCCATTGACGGGTCCTCGTCGAAGGGTTCAATCGCGATGCGGCCTCGATTCGACAACCGGCAAAATTGCACCAATGGAATCACGCTTCTCGTGGGATCGCCGGTGAGCGGCTTCAACAGACGATAGCTCACGTCGCCCGGCGTCAGCGTCAGCATAAAGCCGCGCCCACGCACATCCGCATGGGCGATCGAGACCGAATCGCGCGTTGCAAGCGTCGTTTTGACGACCCCGCCGCCCCGGCGATAGGCAAAGGTCGCTTCGAGCGCGACGGTTCGCCCCGCGACCGGAAGCGCGAAACGCCACGAACCTTGAGCGCTCACCAAGGCCTTGTGATTGGACGACGGATCGACGGGAACGCCAGCCAATCCGTTCGCGCCGCCGCCGACCACGGCCGACACTCGGTCGATCCAAATGGTCACGAGATTCGATTCGCGGAGTTCTTGCGCGCTCAGCCAATGAATCTGCGTCGCCGGCGTCGCATAGATGAGCGCCATCAACTGGGGCCCGACGCCGATCTCCTTAAAATAGGCTTGGATGCCCGAGTCGATCTTGGACGTTGCGGCTTGTCTCGTCGTCGAGATGTGCGTTTCGCCTGTGAAAGTGCGCGATATTTCCTCCTTCCTCCCATTCACGATTCGATAGCGCACCAGAAAGTGCCGGATCACCGCATCCTTGAGGGCCGTCACTGTGACCTGATGGACCCCGATCACCGAGAGCGGGCCGGCGTAACGCTCGATTCCGCCGGCCAGGACAAACGGGCAAGCCGAGCCGCATGCCGCGCCGATAGAAACCGCCGAGCCTCGCGCTTCGCCGCATTCCTTCGCCGGCGGCGCGCACGCGTCCAACTCGGTTCGCGCAAGGGCGACCGCAAGGCGCTTGGCCCGAATCAGGCGGCCCATTGCAATCGCGTCGGTCGCCGAGCCGCCGGGGGAATTTATCAAGACGGGAAGTCGGCGACCATTAAGCTCGGCGATCACTCGGGCGAAGGACTGTGCGGTCCCCACTTCGATCCTGCCTTCCGCCGATATCCATTCCGCGCAATCGGGCTGGCACGCCGGATCGTTGCTGCGAACGCGGACGAATCGCATCGGCTGTAGGATGGTCGGCGCGCCCTGCGGCGAGGACTGCGCGCCCGCGCTTTCGGGCGCGCCGAACGCGCTCGCCCAAATCGCGATCTTCAGCAGAGCGCAAATCATCCGCAAGACGCGTTTGCGGACACGGCCGCCTCCGGAATTTGGAAGTTCGGCGCCGGCGCGTCGATGCGCGCTGCGCGCGGGCCGCAATTCACTCGCCATTATTTGTCCGGCGCCAAGATTATCTGTCCGCCCCAACGCCTGCCGAACAATTCACGCTTAAGAGAACCTATCCAAGAATAATATTGGATCGGGGCGCTCAGCGAGCGCCAAATCGTGGCACGCGCCGTTCGCGCGGCGGCCCGCTTTGATCCGTGCTATGCGAAGCCCCGTGAACACCAAAGCCAAGCAACGCGGACAGCGGGCGAGCGCGCCCTTGGGTGAGCCGACGCCGGCGTTGCGCATCGCAAGCGCGCCGGTCGCCGCCTCGCCAAGCGGTCCGATGTCCTTCGAGGTCGATCCGAGCGCCGCCGGCGAACGCCTGGATCGCTATCTCGGCCGCGCGGCGGGCAGGGCGGGTCTTACCCTGTCGCGCACGCGGGCGAAGGCGCTGATCGAGGCGGGCGAGGTATCGCTGAATGGCGCGCCGCTCAGCGATCCGGCCGCCAAAGTCGATGTCGGCGACAGGGTCCTTATCTGCGTTCCCGAGCCTGCGCCCTTGCAGCTCGTGGGCGAGGACATCGCGCTTGATATTCTCTTCGAGGATGATCATCTCCTCGTCCTGAACAAGCCGGCGGGCCTTGTCGTCCATCCGGCGGCAGGTCACGCCGAAGGCACGCTCGTGCACGCGCTCATCGCTCATTGCGGGACGAGCCTCTCCGGCATCGGCGGGGTCAGGCGCCCGGGCATCGTCCATCGCCTGGACAAGGATACGTCGGGCCTGCTGGCGGTCGCCAAAACCGACGCCGCCCACCAGGGGCTGGCCGCCCTTTTCGCCGACCACGGCCGCAGCGGCTCGCTACGGCGCGAATATCTCGCCCTTGTTTGGGGCGCGACAGAAAGACGCGCCGGCGTCGTCGACGTCGCCATCGCCCGTCATCCGCGCCAGCGCGAGAAGATGGCGACGACTGCCGAGGGTCGGGGCCGTCATGCGGTCACGCATTGGCGACTCGAACAGGCGCTCGGTCCCGCGAGCCTGATCGCCTGCCGGCTCGAGACCGGCCGCACCCATCAGATTCGCGTCCATCTCGCTTATATCGGCCATCCCCTGCTCGGCGATTCGACCTATGGCGCCGGTTTCAAAAGCAAGGCGGCCCAATTGTCCGAGCCCGCCCGCGCCGCCCTCTCCAGGCTGGGCCGTCACGCCTTGCACGCCGCCAAACTGGGTTTCGTCCATCCGGTCACCGGCGCGTCGCTCCTTTTCGAGACTCCGCCGCCTGACGATTTTACTCAATTAATCAAAGCTTTGCTGGATCAAGCCGGCGAGCCGGCGAGAGCCGGCTCAGCAAGGTGAAACAAACGGCGTCCGCCGCACGTCTAATGGGAGAATGGTCACGGCCCTCTTTCGGCCATGGTCCCAGACGCCTATATATTGCACTGCGGCGCGCGCTTGCGGCCGCCGGAGTCCGCCCTGATAGGGGGCTCCGAGAGGAGGTCTAATGGCTGCTGCCCTGCCTGTCATCGCCGGCGAATCCGGCCTGTCACGCTATCTTTCGGAAATCAAGCGGTTCCCCATGCTGGAGCCGCAGGATGAATACATGCTGGCCAAGAGCTGGCGCGAGCACGGCGACCGCGAAGCGGCGCATAAGCTCGTCACGTCCCACCTGCGCCTCGTCGCAAAAATCGCGATGGGTTATCGCGGCTATGGCCTGCCGATCGGCGAAGTCATTTCCGAGGGCAATGTCGGCCTCATGCAGGCCGTGAAGCGATTCGAGCCCGACAAGGGTTTTCGCCTGGCGACCTATGCGATGTGGTGGATCCGCGCTTCGATCCAGGAATATATCCTGCGCTCCTGGTCGCTCGTGAAAATGGGCACGACGGCGAGCCAGAAGAAGCTGTTCTTCAATCTGCGCAAGGCCAAGAGCCGGATTTCGGCACTCGACGAAGGCGACCTGCGGCCTGATCAGGTCGCATTGATCGCCCATCGCCTTGGCGTCCCCGAGCAGGACGTCGTCGACATGAACCGTCGCCTGGGCGGCGACGCCTCGCTCAACGCTCCGTTGCGCGAAGAGGGCGAAGGCGAGTGGCAGGACTGGCTCGCCGACGATCGCGCCGACCAGGAAACGACGCTGGCCGACCGCCAGGAAACCGACACGCGGCTCGGCGCGCTCAAGGGCGCGCTTTCGGTGCTCAATCCGCGCGAGCGGCGCATCTTCGAGGCGCGTCGCCTCGCCGAGGACCCAGTGACGCTCGAGGAGCTTTCCGCGGAATTCGGCGTTTCGCGCGAGCGCGTGCGTCAGATCGAGGTTCGGGCCTTCGAAAAGGTGCAGGCGGCGGTCAAGGCGGGCGTCGCGCGGGCGCAACTGCCCGGCGCATCGGCGCATGCCGCGCTGCCGGCGATGTGAGGCGCGGCCGGCGAAGCTCAAAGGCGGTTCGCCGACATTCGAGATCTTGTAAAATTTGAAGGATTAACGCCATTTGCCGATCTTGCGGCGTCGCCGGTTCGGCGCGGGCGTCCGATGGGCTATCATGGCTTGTCGCGAAGCCGGGTCTTGCGACCCCGTGGAGAGAGCTTTATGCCGCATTCCATTTGCTTTGGCGGGCGCAGGTTGCGCAGCGTTCTTTTCGCCGGCGCCGCTCTTTGCGCCTTTCCGCATGCGGCCCTGGCGGGCGACGTTGCGCCGACGCCTGAGGGCGCGCAAAAGCTCGCCGATCTCCTCGCCCTCTATATCGGCAGGACGGCGACAAGCGTCACGGCGGAAGGCGACCACTACTCGATCGCCTTCGATTTCGCCAAACTGCTTGCGCCTCTCTCCGCCAAGGGCGTCAGCGTCGATGCGCCGCCCTCCAAGCTCGATGTGACGGAACAGAACGACGGCGCCTGGCGCGTTGCGCGCGACGGCTATCCGGCGATGACCATGCACATGAAGGACGGCGATTTGTCCGTCAACGCCGAGGGCTACAAATTCGCCGGCCTGTTCGATCCCGCAATCGGCGGATTCCGTAGCGCCGACGGCAAGGTCGACAAGGTCGGCGTCCAGCTCCATTCGCCTGATGTCGACGAGACCGTCGCAATCGGCCCATCCCATGCGACGGCGACTGGCGCCGCTGCGTCCGGCGGCGGCTTTTCCGGCGCCTGGCGCGAAGAGCTCAGCGATATCTCGATGCTCGTCACGGCGAAGCAAAAGGACGCGGCGCAGGCGGCGCCCGCGCCGGTGTCGATGAAGCTCGCGGGCATGTCGCTCGACGCTTCGTTCGACAATATGCGCATGCGCGAGCTTCTCGATCTGTGGGCGTTTTTCATGGCGCATCCAAGCCGCGCCGAACTCGCCAGCGACGAGGATGGCCTGAAGGCGAAGCTACGCTCGCTGCTGCCCTTCGCCGATAAGCTCGACGAGAATTTCGCGGCGCAGGACATCGTGGTCCAGTCGCCGAAGGGGCCGGTCTCGATCGGCGATGTGAAAGGGCATTTCGGGGTCGAGAAATTCCCCTCCAAGGCGGATAACGAGATTCGCCTCGCCTTCAGCCGGATCGCGCTGCCGCCCGGGGTCGCGCCGCCGTTTTTGGTCGATCTCACCCCGACATCGGTGGAGGTCAACGTCAAAGTGGCCGGGTACGATTACGCCGCCGCCGCCGAAGAGGCGATCAACGACATGCATCTTGGCGGCGAGGGCCCCATCCTCTCCGAAGCCGATGGCGCAAAAATTTTGCTCAAGATGATGAGCGGCGGACCGATCGCGGTCACCATCCTGCCCTCGCGCATTCTCGCCCCGCAACTCGATCTCACAGTGGAAGGCGCCATCCAGGTCGCCGGCGCTCGTCCGATCGGGACAATCACGCTGAGAGCGCGCAATTTCGACAACACGATCGCCGCTATCAAAAATGCAGGCCCGCTCGCGACGCCGCAGGTTCTCGGCGGGCTGACGATGGCAAAGGGACTCGGCAAGGCCGACGCCGACGGAACGCTGATCTGGGTCGCGGAATACGCCGCGGACGGCGCGATCAAAGTAAACGGCCTGCCGCTCGGCAAGGCGCCGGCGCCTTGAGCGGCGGCGGTCATCGACGCCTAAGACAGAGCGTACCGTAAGCGAAGATCCCTGAGGGCGTCGTCACACGCCTGCGAGCCGGGCGGCGCTTGGGTAGTTACGCCCGGCCGGTCTTTTTCGCCGTCGCTCATTCCAAAGCGAGGCGTTTCTCGCTAACGGGAGAGGCTCATGCTTGGCTCGATCCGCCCTCATCGCCGCGCGCTGCGTAGCGCTTTTCTTGCAAGCGCCGCGCTTTGCGCGGCTCCCTTCGCCGCTTTCGCCGACGATCGCCCCGCGACCCCGAAAGGCGCGCAAGGGCTCGATGCGCTGTTCGCGACCTATCTCGGCTCGAACGCTGCGACCACGGCGCCGGCAGGCGACCATTATGACGTGACGATCGACGTCGCCAAGATGATGGCGCCGCTGTCCGCCTTCGGCGTCTCGGCCGAGCCGGCGCAAACGCATTTCAGCCTGACCGAACAAGGCGACGGCGCCTGGCGCGTCGCCCGCGACGGCGATTTGGCGATGACATTCCGTTTCGCGGATAGCCACTACCAGGCTGCGATCGACGGCTACAAACTCGACGGGGTCTTCGATCCGGCCATCGCCGGGTTTCGCAGCCTTCAGGTCGGCGTCGACAAGCAGACCGTTCACATGGTTTCGCCCGAACTCGAGGAGACGAGCGTCACCGGGCCGCTCCGGATGACGGGATCGGGCGCGGCGGCGCAAGGCGGCGGTCTCTCCGGCGCGCTCCGCCAGGAGGGCGGCGACGCCTCGGTCGTCATCGCCGAAGTCAAGTCCGGCGATGCGGCTACGCCGCCGCCGACGACGTTCCGCTACAGCGGGGCCGCTTTCGAGGCGACGTTCGACAATTTTCACGCGCATGAGACGCTCGATCTCTGGCGCTTGCTCGTCGCCCATCCGAGCCGGGCCGAGCTCGCCGCCAACGAGAGCGCTCTCAAGGACCGCCTGCGCGCGTTGCTGCCGATCGCAGACAAATTGAACGAGGCCGCCTCATTCGAAAAGCTGTCGATCGATACGCCGATGGGCGCCGTCGAGGTCGGCGGCTTTCGCCTCTCCATCGCCGCCGAAGGCGTTCCCTCCGACCGCGACGCCGAATTCCATCTCGCCTTTGAGAAGCTCGCGTTGCCCGCGAACCTCACGCGCGCGGCGGCCGATTTCGTGCCGACGTCGATCGACCTTGGCGTCAGGTTCGGCGGCCTCGATTTGCGAGGCGCGGTCGAAGAGGCGATCGACGATTTTCATCTCGCCGGCGATGGGCCGATTTTCACCGACGCCGACCGGGCGAAAGTCGACTCGCTGATCGCGCGCTCGAGCTCGATCCTTGTGACGCTTCTCCCGTCGCATATCGTCGCGCCGCAGCTCGACTTGTCGCTTCAGGGCGATTTCGAGATGACGAGCGGACGCTCGACCGGCAAACTCGTCGTCACGGCCCGCAATTTCGAGCGGATGATGGCCGCGGTCAGAAGCAACCCGGCGGCGGCGCCGCAGATGCTCGCGACGCTGACGATGGCGCAAGGATTGGGAAAGCCCGACGCCGATGGCGCGCTGACCTGGGTCGCCGAATATGGCGCCGACGGAACCGTCAAAGTGAACGGCCAGCCGCTCGGCAAGACGCCTTGAGCGGCTGGCCGCCGTAATGGTACGTAGCGGATCCCCCCAGCCAAAGCTCTCTCTCAGCCAAGCGGGCGGGGCGTCGCTCTCTTCATTGCCTTTGCAGCCTTGACGAAGGGCGCCTTGACCGCACAGAGCCTCACTCTTTGATCATCGCGCCGCGCAGCGCGAGCGCGGCAAGCGCGGCCGATAGGATCGCGTTCCAACCGGCGAGGGACAGGCCGAGGATGCGCAATTGCGCTTCGTCGCAGGCGACGACTTTGGCGTGCTGCAATTCCTTCATCAGATCGGCGGCGCTCGGCGGGCCGGCGACGACGCCCGTGCAGCTGGAAGGGCCGGGCCAGAAGCGCCATTCGACGCCGGCGTGATAGACGCCCAGCACGGCGTTGGCGGCGAAAATAAGCGCGAGGCCAATCATGCCGGCAAAGACGATCGAGCGCGCTCGGCCGCTCGAAGCATAGACCAGGGCCGCGGCGATCGGAACGCCGCCGTAATAGGCGTAGCGCTGCTTGAGGCAGAGTTCGCAAGGCTGATAGCCGAAGGCCTGGAAAATCCAAGCCCCGACGATCGTCGCCCCGGCCACGAGCGTGATGAGGACCGCAATGTTGAATCGCGGATTGGGAGGAAGCGCCGCATCGCCCGACATTTTAAAATACTCGCGCTGCGATCCAGAACCCGGCCACGATCGTGACCGCGATGATCCCCATGAATAGGGCGAAATGACGCTCCAGCGCCAGCCGCAGCGGGTCGCCGAACAGATTGAGGGCGCCGGCGAGGAGAAAGAATCGCGCCCCCCGGGTCAGGATCGACAAGAGGACGAAGATCGCGAAATTGTAGCCGAGCAGCCCGCTGACGATGGTCACCAGCTTATAGGGGATCGGCGTCAGCCCCTTGATGAGGATGACCAGCGCGCCCCAGCGGGCGTAGGTCTCTTTGAGCGCCGCGACGCGTTCGCCATAGCCATAGGCGTGAATGAGCCACTGGCCGACCGTGTCGAACAACAAGGCGCCGATGGCGTAGCCGACCATTCCGCCCGCCACCGAGGCGATCGTGCAGATCGCCGCATAGCGCCAGGCCCGTTGCGGCTGGGCGAGCGACATCGGCACCAGGATGACGTCGGGCGGGATCGGAAAAAACGAGCTTTCGGCGAAAGCGACCGCCGCGAGCGCGGCGGGGGCGTTTGGACTTTCGGAAAGCGACAAGACCCAGTGATAGAAACGGTTGAACATCGATTCGCATGGGTCTCGGCGGGCCGGTCGCTGATAGAGGAACGGGCGATCCCTGTCCATCCGCACCTAAATCCGCGCCGGCAAAGCGCCGCTGCGCCGTCGAGATCGTTGACCCCTGCGCCCCGCTCGCGATATAGGGCGCGGCTTGGCTCTTCTTGGTCAGAGCCCCTGTGGCGGAACTGGTAGACGCGCTCGACTCAAAATCGAGTTCCGCAAGGAGTGCTGGTTCGATTCCGGCCAGGGGCACCACCGATTCCTCGACTGATGGTTCTTCAAGGAGTTGAGCCTTTTCAAGCGATTGCGCGATCCAGACTGTGTTACAAGGATGCGCGACAATGCTGTTTAGGCTGGTCCGACCCGTGAAGAGACGCGGCTCTTCCATGAGCTATTTCGAGCAACGCATTCCCGCGGATGTGCGCCGATTCGCGACTGGACGCACGCTTTACATTCCGATCGGAGATCAAACCCACCGCGTCGCCATCTCCCCACACGCCAACGCTGTTCGGATATCTTTGCGGACTCGCGATCCGGTTGAGACGAAAGTCCGAGAGGCGAGGGTGATCGCCTACCTAGAGGGCGTCTGGCGGGCTTTGCGTCAGGACAGGCCGATCGCACTCACACACGCTCAAGCCACGGCTCTTGCTGGGGAGCTTTATCGAGCCTGGGCGGATCGAGCGGAACGCGAGCACACGCTGGCCATCGAGTGGACGCCGCAAGGGTGGGTGAACGCCGCCGTAGATGAGCGAGACGACGAGGCCTCGTTCGGGGCGATAACCGCACGGCTCAACAAGATCGCTGACACCGACGATGCGGCGGAGCTTGAAGCGACGCTGGGGAAGCTTGTGGACCGCCTCCTGTTGGCGAAGGGGATTGGCAGCGTAGACGTCAATACTCGCGCGGTGCTGCTTAGAGCTTTCATTCGAGCGTTGCGAGAGGCGATGGAGCACCGCGAGAGGAATGCGAAAGGGGACTACGCCCCGGACCCGCGAGCCCAACGGTTCCCGGAATGGAAACCCCGCGTTTCCACGATCGAACCCCAGTCCCCCGTCACTC
>DASZFX010000357.1:0-2372 GCA_035939375.1 Roseiarcus sp. | reverse complement strand
TGGCGGCGCAAGGTCGAGACTCTCGGTTTCGCCGGCCGCCCCAATTGCGCCCAGATGGTCTATAGTGGGTTGCCCGGCAGGGTTTGGCTGGAGAGAGATGACGGCGGCGTATATTTCGTCAAATCCCTTGGACTTGTCGGTTGATGCGATCCTCGAGGGCATCGGCGAAGGCTTTTTCGCGCTCGACGCCGACTGGCGATTCATCGCTTTCAATCGCGCCGCAGAAGAAATGTTTGCTCTGTCGCGGCGCGACGTCATCGGCCGGCGGATCTGGGATGTTTCGCCGGGGATCGTCGGCACGGAATTTGAGCGACGATATCGCAGCGTGATGTCGGAGCGCATCAGGCAGGAATTCGAGAGCCGCACCCTTCTCCGGCCTGGGCAATTTCATGAGATCCGCGCTTTCCCGCTCGGCGAGGGGATCGGCGTCTCCTTCCGCGACGCGACCCATCGCCAGCGCGCCATGGAGGCGCTGAAGGAGCGCGAGGCCGAACTCGCCCGCGTCCAGACGATCGCCGGCGTCGGCGGCCTCGAGGTCGATCTCCGCGATGGATACCGCAGCCGGCGGTCGCCGGAATATCTGCAGCTTCACGGTCTGCCGCCGAACGCGATCTATGAGAACCGCGCGGAATGGCTGGGGCGCGTACATCTTGAAGATCGGCCTTGGGTGGAGAAATATTTTCTCGAGACGGTCGCCGGGACCGAGGCTGCGTACCAGGCGGAATATCGGATTGTCCGCCCAAGCGACGGCGAGACGCGCTGGGTGAGGGTGGCCGCGGAAATCGAGCGCGGCGCCGACGGCCGCGCGCTGAAGGTTGTCGGCGTCCATTTCGACATTACCGAGACAAAGGAGGCCGAGCGGCAGGCGCGCGAAAGCTCGGAGCGGCTGCGCGCTATCGCCGACGCCTTGCCGTTGTTGATCTCCTATGTCGACAGGAGCCAGATCTTCCGCTTCGCCAACAAGCCCTATGAAGCCTGGTTCCGACGCCCGCTGAGCGAGATCGTCGGCAAGACCCTCATCAATGTCATGGGCCCCGCAATGTACGAGGCGCGGCGGCCCTTCATCGAGCGGGCGCTGGCGGGCGAGAGAGTAACCTATGAACTCGATTTTCCCCGCTTCGAGGAAGAGGTCATCACCGAGATCGTCCATGTGCCGCATCACGATCAGGCGGGAAACGTCGTTGGCGTCTATTCGCTCGTTCAAGACATAACCGGCCGCAAGCGGGCCGAGCGCGCGCTCGCGGAAAGCGAAGAGCGGTTTCGCTCGATCGCCAACAGCGCCCCAGTGCCGATGTGGGTCAGCCGTCGCCATGGCAAGCGCGCCTTCGTCAACCGCGCCTATCAGGACTTTCTGGGCTTGCCTCTTCAAGAGGCGATGGACTTCGATTGGCGCAAGGCGATCCATCCCCAGGACTTGGGCCGCATCCTCAACGAGCAGCGCGCCGGAGAATCCTCGCTGCTGCCCTTCGGGCTCGAAGCCCGATATCGGCGCGGCGACGGCGAATGGCGCTGGCTGCGTTCGCAGTCGCAGCCGCGCTGGGGCCCGTCCGGCGAACACATCGGCTTCATCGGCGTCGCCTACGACATCACGATCTGGAAGGACGCCGAGCAGAAGCTCGCCGAAATCAACGAGATGTTGGAGAAGAGCGTCAAGGACCGCACCGCTGAACTGCGCGCGACGGAGGATCGCTTGCGCCATGCCCAGAAGATGGAGGCGCTGGGGCAGCTCACCGGCGGGATCGCGCATGATTTCAACAATCTCCTCACCGGCATCATGGGCGCCCTCGATCTGATCAAGCGCCGGATCGCCGCGGGTCGTCTCGACGATCTCGATCGGTTCATGGAGGCGGCTTCCACCTCGGCGAGCCGCGCTGCGGCGCTGACCCATCGCCTGCTCGCCTTCGCGCGCCGCCAGTCGCTCGATCCGAAAGCAGTCGACATCAACCAATTGCTGTCTTCGGTCGAAGAATTGCTGCGGCGGACGCTCGGCGAACAGACGCGCGTGACGATCGCGCCCTTCCGAGGTCTTTGGCCGACACTTGTCGATGCGAACCAGCTCGAAAACGCGCTCCTCAATCTGGCGATCAACGCCAGGGACGCGATGCCGGACGGCGGCGAACTCACCCTGGCGACAGCCAATGTCGAAAGGATCGAGCCGGGCGATGCGCCGGGAGACGTCGAGGTTTCCGGCGATTACGTGATGGTCAGCGTTTCCGACAGCGGCGTCGGCATGACGGCGGACATCCTCGCCCGCGCCTTCGATCCCTTCTTCACCACCAAGCCGATTGGTCAAGGCACCGGCCTTGGCCTCTCGATGATCTATGGTTTCGTCATCCAGTCGGGCGGCCATATTCGCATCAGAAGCGAAGTCG
>DASZFX010000356.1:0-2141 GCA_035939375.1 Roseiarcus sp. | reverse complement strand
GGTCTTGAGCCAGCCGTCGACGAAAGTCTTGGCCGTCGCCTCGGGATTGCGCCAATAACCCTTCACGACATTGGGCCCTTTGACCCATAATTCGCCGACTTCGCCGGCCTGCAAGGTCCGCCCCTCGCCGTCAACGACCTTCATTTCGCAGACCGGCAGCGCCGGCCCGCAACTGTCCGGCCGCAGCACGTAATCTTCGCCCGAATGTACCGTGAAAGTCGCCGAAGTCTCCGACATGCCCCAGCCGGTGCCCGGCGCGGATTTCGGCAACTGGCCCCTCAGCCTGCGCACAAGTTCGGAAGCCGCCGGCGCGCCGCCATAGCTCATGATCTCCAGCGACGACAGGTCGTATTTTCCGAGCATCGGATTTTCGACGATTTGCCAGGCAATGGTCGGCACCCCGCCGGCGCTGGTGATCCTTTCGCGCTCGATAAGCTGCAACGCGAGGTCCGGATCCCATTTGTGCATGAGCACCAGCTTGGCCCCGATGACAAAGGTGGGGATGAGCGCAGCTTGACAGCCGGTCGTATGGAAAAGCGGAATGGCGACCAACGCCGCCTTTTGCGGCCCGTCCGGATCAAGTTGCGGCGGCGTCTCGCCGCGCCGTAAGCAGGAGCGGGCGACGGAAAACGGGCCCGCCATGATCGTCGAGCAGGAATTGCGATGCGTGCCGAGCGCGCCCTTAGGTTTGCCGGTCGTACCCGACGTATAGAAAAGCGTCGCGTCGTCCTCCGGCTCCAGGGAGACGTCGGGCATGGGACGATCGGGAAGCGCGTCCCATGTGTCGACTTCGCCGACGATTGCAGAGAACGGCCGGGCGAGCGGGTGGTCGATCGCCTCGCGCGCCCGCGCGACATAGACGCGCTGGAGATCGGGGCAATGCGCCAGGCGCTCGGCGAGGCGGTCGAAGCGCTGGCCGTCCAGGAAGGCGAATTTTGCGCCGGAATCGATGAGACCGTGTTCAAGCTCGGGTCCCGTCCACCAGGCGTTGAGAAGCGCGGCGACTCCACCGGCGATCTCCGTTCCAAAAAAGATGGCCGGCCATTCCGGCAGATTGCGCATCCCGATGGCGACGCGATCGCCCTTCTCCAGTCCTTCCGCCCGCAACGTCTCTGCGACCGCCAGAGCGGCTCGGCAGAGCTCTTCGAAACTGACGCGCTCGTCGCGGTAGACGAGGAAAGTCTTGTCCTTGTGCGAACGACCGGCGATGAAGGCTTCGCGCAAAGTCAGCGGCGCGTTCTTCCATACGCGCGTCCGCACCCCTCGGATGTCGCGCTCTTCGATCTCGAAGGGAGAGCCCGGCCGGGTCAGCGCTTCATGCGCGGCGGCGAGCGACATGGCGGGGAAGTTCGACGGCTTATCCATGGGCCTCCCTAAAGATTTATTTGTTTGTCGTCTTTGTAAGGGCATGTTGACTCGCCGGCAAGCGGCGCACAAGCAGGCGCATTTGCCTTGCCCCGCCAGGAGAGGCTAGCCTGCCCAAGTCGTCGCTCCGCCGTCCTTGGCGAGCCGGCGGGAGGAGATCGCCTTAAATGGGCGCCATTTTCGGGGCGAAGATTCCTTTCGCCGATTTGTGCGGCATTGAATTCCTCGGCGTCGCGAACGGTGTGACACGGCTTCGCGTCGTCCTCGACGAACGCCACGGCAACAGTTCCGGCATTGCGCATGGCGGGCTTGTTGCGACGCTCCTCGACATCGCCATGGGTTCGGCGGCGCGCCTCGCCGCCGGCGGGCTGGTGATGACGCTCGACATGCATATCAACTTCATTGCGACCGGCCGCGGGTTCTTGACCGCCGAGGGCAGGGTCGCGCGCGCCGGCGGCTCGATCGTCTTCGCCGAGGCCGAGGCGCGCGGGGCCAAGAGCGAGATCGTCGCCAAGGCGAGCGGCGTCTTCAAAAAGCGTAACATGGCAAGCGCCGCCGCAGAGGAATGAATGGGGGCCCCTTCAAGGGGCGAACCATGCGCCGCGAAGGGAGATTTGAGCGATGGATTTGTGCTTCACCGACGATGAACTCGCCTTTCGCGACGAAGTCAGGGCCTTCATCAAAGAGTCCCTGCCGGATTCGATCCGCCAGACGCTGATCGCCGAGCGGCACTTCAGCAAGGACGATCTCGTAACCTGGACGCGCATCCTCAACAA
>DASZFX010000355.1:0-8048 GCA_035939375.1 Roseiarcus sp. | reverse complement strand
GGCCCCTCCCCGCCTTCGTCATCTCGCAAGGCGGACTAGCGACGCTGATGCTGATCTTTCTGATCGTCATCAATCAGGCGCAGGTCGGCATGGACGTACGCCTCTCCTTTTACAGCCGCGATCTCTACAACGCCCTTCAGAACAAGGATCAAGGAGAGTTCTGGCGACAAATCATCTTCGTCTTCCTGCCTTGGGCGAGCGCGCTCGTGGCCAGCCTCGTCATCGAATTCGTCGTCACCTCGACCCTTGTCGTGCGCTGGCGGCGATGGCTTTCCGCCAACTATCTCGGCCGCTGGCTCAGCGAAGGGGTGCATTACAAGATGGCGTTGACTGCGGCGCCGACCGACAACCCCGATCAACGCGTTTCAGAAGACATCTACGGCTATATCTACGGCAGCGGATCGGGCACCGGCATCTACGGCTATTCGGTCCTCGTGCTGCAAACGCTGACGACGCTGGTGTCCTATGCGATCGTTCTCTGGGACCTGTCGGCCAATTTTTCGCTTCCCGGCACCAACATCATCATTCCCGGCTTTTTGTTTTGGACGGCGCTGATCTACGCCGGCATCGGCACCGCGGTGACGCATTGGATCGGCCGACCGCTGGTCAATCTCTATTTCGCCCAGCAACGCTATGAAGCCGATTTTCGCTTCGGCATGGCGCGCGTGCGCGAATATAGCGAGCAGATCGCGCTGCTGCATGGCGAAGAGGTGGAGCGCAGCGGCGCCATGGCGCGCTTCGCCAATGTCTTCGACAACTACATGCGCATTGTCCATGTCAGAAAAAGAATGCGCATCTTCACCGATTCCTACGGCCAGGTGAGCGGCTACATCCCGATCATCGTCGGCGCGCCTTTCTATTTTATCGGCAAAATCCAACTTGGCGTCTTGCTGCAGGTCGCGCGCGCCTTCGGCAACGTCAACACTTCGCTGACTTTCTTCATCACCTATTATGCAGGCCTCGCCGACTTTCGCGCCATTCTCAATCGTTTGACGTCCTTCGACGAGGCGATCGAGCGTGCGCGGGCCGCCAAAGCGCTGAGGCCGGAAATCGCGGTCGCCGCCGCCACGAACGCCGATCTATCGATCAACAATCTGACGCTCAACCTGCCCAACGGAAAAGCGCTGGCGCGCATTGACGGATTGACGCTCGCGGCTCGTCAACCGACCTTGTTCGTCGGACCATCCGGCGTGGGAAAATCCACGCTGTTCCGAGCGATCGCGGGTATCTGGCCCTATGGCGAGGGGGAGATCGAGGAGCCGAAGGCCAAGCTGATGCTGCTGCCGCAGCGCCCCTATATTCCGCTCGGCGCGCTGAGGAAAGCGATCGCCTATCCGAACGAAGCCTCCGCCTTCACCGACGAGGCGCTACGCGACGCCCTGAGCGCCGTCGGGCTGTCGCATTTCGCCGATCGGCTGGACGAAGAAGGCAATTGGCAGATGATCATGTCGGGCGGCGAGCAACAGCGCCTCGCCATTGCGCGCGCCTTGCTCGCAAAACCCGATTGGCTGTTCCTCGACGAAGCGACATCGGCCATCGACGAAGAGAGCGAGAACCGGCTGTACCGCACGCTAGCGCTAAAGATTCCGGAGACGACGCTTGTCTCGATCGGCCACCGCTCGACCCTGGCCGCCTTCCATGAGCGTCGCGTCGAGATCAGGCCGCGCGAGGGCGCTCCGGCGACGTTGATCGAGGCGCGGGAGCCGGTCTGAGGCCTTAGAGCGAGCGGTCGAAATGCAACGTGCCGCGCGGGCCCTTGACGACGAGTTCGCCGTTGACGAGGTCCCAGGTCGGGCTGCCGAGAAGCGCGCTGAGAAACCCCATCTCGATCGCCATGACGTCCTTGGCGCATTGCTTCTTGGTCAACGCGACGGGGCCCATCAACAGATGCTGCTCCTTGACGGGATAAAGCGTCGCTGACCACGCGTTGCATCCGGTATAGCCGGACCCGCGCAAATTGCCGTCGATCTGCAAGCTGACGTCCAGGCCGGCCGGCACCGGCTTTTCATTGATGGAGCGCAACGACCACGTCTGGTCGAGCGGGAAATTCTTGAAGGCTGGACCGATCGGTTTCGGCGGCGCGTCGCTGTCGCGCATCTGGCCGAGAGCGGCCCCGGCGCAGGCGATCACGCCCAGCGCAGCCGCGGCGCAAATAATGACGTGCTTCATGAGTTGACCCCCTCAAGTCCTCCTGAATCGGGATCGGATATAGCCAGGGTCGCGACCCAACGCAATCGCTTGGATTTCGCCTCCCCGCCAGCGTCTTGATGACGAGGCGTTGTGGCTAGCCGAGGGCGAAAAGAGGGAGGAAATCTGACTCGCCTTGTGATCGAGGAGCCCGCCCTATCTCTCAGTCCAAGCGTTTTTGCCGCGCGAAACAGGAGGAGACAAGGACATGCTCGCTGCACTGAAGAAAGCCGCCGCGGTTTCCGTCGCGGCGCTGACCTTGGCGGAGGGATGACCTTCCAGGTCGAACGCGCCCGTCGTCCGCGCTCTGCCGGTCGGCCCCCGCCCGTAAGTACGGTGGGGCCGACCTTTTTGCGCGCGACTTCAGGTTTTGGGAGCGGAGATTTGAGCCCAAATCGGCTGGACGTCCAAATATAAGAAATGCTCCTCCTCGCCGTCGGCCGGTTCCGACCGCTTGCTAGCGAGGGCCGGAGCAATTATAGAAAAGGTGTTGATATTTTCGGCCGATCGATCCGGCCTCCCGATTCTGTCGGGTCTGCTGCGTCAATCCCTAAAATCTCGATACGACTCTGCGAGGTCGCCGAGTCAATTTGCGCTGCAAACTCTGAAAGGACAGCGATATGGCCACAGGAACGGTCAAGTGGTTCAACGCCACGAAAGGCTTCGGCTTCATTCAGCCCGATGACGGCGGCAAGGACGTTTTCGTCCATATTTCCGCGGTGGAGCGCGCGGGTCTTTCTGGGCTCGCCGAGGGTCAGAAGGTCAAATACGAGATCGAGCAGGACCGCCGGACCGGAAAATCCTCCGCCGGCCAGCTGAGCACGGCGGGATAGACCTCCAGAGGCCCGCCCTCTGATCGGCGTCGGAGCCAGGACTGACTTCCGCATCGCCGCTCTGAATATATCAAGCCGTCGCCCTCGGGCGGCGGCTTTTGCATTCCAAGACGCTGATTCGGGAAGACAACATTGGCGGCCAAGGAAAGCGTCCAAGCCGCGGTCGCCAGGCCTTGCGCCGACGCCTCGAGGGTCGTTACGACGAGGCCGCACCCTCTTGGTTGGCGGCCGGGCGATTGAGCTTCGCCATCTTCACCATCTGCTTGAACATGAACGCGGGAGCGATCCGGCTCATCGCCTTCAGCACGTTGCTGAGGCCCGGGCGGATTTCCAGCTTTCCCGCCTCGATGCCGGCGATCGCGCGGCTGGCGAGCGCCTTCACGTCCATGCCCTTCTGGTCCTTCATCTCCTCCGCGAACTCGCCTCGGAACAGCGGCGTCTCGACGCCAGGCGGCGCCAGCTCGATCACCGTGACGCCCGTACCTTCGAGTTGCGCGCGAAGCGACAGGGTAAACGAATGAATCGCGGCTTTCGTCGCGCAATAGACCGGCGCCGCGGGGAAAGGGAGGAATGCCAGGCCTGACGAGACATTGACGATCAGCGCGTCCTTTCTGGTTTTCAGATGCGGAAGGAACTTCTGGACCATCCGCAGCGGGCCGCTCAAGTTGATGTCGATCTCACGCGTCAAGTCGTTCAGGTCGCGATCAAGGTTGAGGTTCACGTTGCGCATGATCCCGGCGTTGTTGATAAGCGTATCGAGCGTCGGAAATTGCGCGATGACGCTGTCGTGCAGCGCCGCTATCGCGCCGGGATAGCCAACGTCGCTCCTGAAAGTATGGACGGCCGGCAGCGTCCGCTTGGCGGCGGCGAGCTTTGCCTCATCGCGGCCAGTCACAATGATCGTTGCGCCGCGTTGATGAAGCTGCCCGGCCAGTTCAAGACCGATGCCGCTCGTTCCGCCGGTAATAAGGATCGTCCTTTTCTCCAGCTTCACCGGGCGGCTCCTTGGGTTGCGTCGATCGCGCTTGCTCCCGGCTTCTACCGCGCGATACTCTCCAAACGAAAGAAGGCACGCAAAAGTTCTATACTTACCAAAAGGAGAGTATCGGAAATGCCGAGGGTTTTGCGGTTCACCGAGGAGCAGATCGCGGCGGCGAAGCGTTACGCCGCGCAAACGCCTCCAAGCGATCTCGATCCCAGGATCGAGGCCCTGGTGAACGATCTGATCGGCCAAGTCGCCGACCGGTGGACAATGCTGATTCTCGAAGTGTTGGCGGAAAAGGGCGTGCTGCGGTTCACTCGCCTCAGCGAATTGGTCGAAGGGATCAGCCAAAAGATGCTCACCCAGACCCTGCGCCACATGGAGCGAGACGGCCTGGTCAAGAGGACCGTACATCCCGTCGTGCCCCCTAAGGTCGAATATAGGCTCACGCAGCTTGGCATGAACCTCGGCGCGGCCTTTTGCGGGGTATGGGTGTGGGCCGCGGAGAACCTCAAGCATGTCGAGCAGGCCCGCGGCGCGTTCGACAAAAAGGGGCGAGGCGCCGGGAGGGCGTGATCGATGCGAGGAGGTGGACCCAACGATCGGCGCGATCCCGCTACTCCGGATGAAGCGCGGCCTCAGAGGTTCAGGGCGATCATTGGGAGCCTTGCGCCCGAATTCGCGCAATTTTCCGGCGTGGTGGCCGGTTGGCGCTCTCCCTCCCTTGCGCGCCAGGCCCCTCCGCACCACATGCAGGGTTGCGCGGTCCAATTGGACGCGCTCACCGAACGACGTCGCCATGTCGGGGCGTCCTTCGTCCATGTCGCTTCTTCTGGAGGATATGAATATGCGTAATTTTGATTTCTCGCCGCTCTATCGTTCGACTGTCGGCTTCGATCGGCTCTTTGCGCTGCTCGACCAGTATTCCGGCCTCGAGGGCGCGCCGACCTATCCGCCCTACAATATCGAACGGACCGGCGAAAACGCCTACCGGATCACCATAGCGGTCGCCGGCTTTGGCGAGAGCGAATTGTCCGTCGAGACACGGGAAAACACCTTGACCGTTCGCGGCTCCAAGGAGACCTCGAACAAGGTCGAAGCGGACAAGCGCGAAGTGCTCTACCAGGGCATAGCCGCTCGCGCTTTCGAGCGACGCTTCCAGCTCGCCGATCACGTGCAGGTCAGCGGCGCGTCGGTCGTCAATGGCCTTCTGCACATCGACCTGGTTCGCGAGGTGCCCGAGGCGCAGAAGCCGCGGACCATCGCCATCACCAAGGGCGGCGGCAAAACCGTCGAGGGAACCGTGGTCGCCAAGCAGGCCGCGTAGTCGAAGCGCCACCGCGGAGCTTGCCGACCAAAGCGAAGGGCGCCCGTTCGGGCGCCCTTTCTCTGTCTCAACCCCGTGCGCCGTCGGCTCGTCTCAGTCGAGCGGGGTGACGGGGACGTCGTTGAGCGCCGGCTTGGCTTTCGACGGCGCTGGCGCGGCGGGCGCCGCCGCCGGCGGGGCGGCGGCCGGGGCAGGCGCAATCTTGGCGTCAGCGCCAGACGCCGCGGCGTCGGCGTGGACCGGCGGCTTGACGCCCGTCGCCGCCGGCGCGCTCGCCGGCTGGGCCAGCGGCGTCAGATCGATCTTCTTGTGCTTGGCCTGGCCCCTTGCCCTGGGTCTTGCCCCATCTTCGCGCGGAACGGCAAGGCTATTCGGACCGGTCGCGTCTTCGGCCCGCCCCTGTTGGTCGCCGAAAGTGATCACAGCCGGCGGCGCCCCTGTGAAAGCAGCCGATTGGTCAGGCTCCGCCCCGCCCATATCGACCGGCGGACGAGGGACGCCGAGATTGGCATCGAAGCGCGGCGAACCGATGCGGAAGCGCTGTACGATCCGCCCATTATTGGCGTCGATCACCAAGCGCATCGTCCCGCCGCGAGGCCCTTCGACGTCGGCCACATAGACGGCGCCATTGCGGCGCAGAGGCGCAATCAACTCCAGCCCGCGATCCTCCAGCATGCTCTGGATATCTACTGGCTGCAGCCCGTCCCGGAAAAAGAAATTGAAGAACTGGGCGTGAGCGGCCGGAGCCGAAAGCGCCAGGAGGCCGCCCGCAACAAGGGCGGTCGCGATCGACTTTCGCCCGAGGGCGAAATTGAGGGACTTACGCATGGCACCCTTGCTCCGCTGAACCGACCAACCGCCACACCGAAGCTTCTTAAAGAATTGCGGCGCGGTCGGGGCGATTGTTCTACCGCAAACGACCAGGATTGCGCCAGCGGTCTCGTTCGCCCTTTTGCACCTCAGCGGCAATGGGCGCCAACGATCGCGATCAATTGATCGACCTCGGCGTCGCTCGTTTCGAACGAGCAGACGAGTCGCAGGAAGACTTCGCCCTCGCGGGGAGCAAGAGCCGGCGAGACCGCCCGCGACGTCCATTCGTAAATGCGCGCTCCCGCGGCGATGAGCGGCGCGACGACCGCGCGCGGCGCGATCGGGAAGACCTCGTTGATCTGAGCCGGCCAGGCCAGGCGAACCTCGGGGATCGCCTCGAGGCCGCCCGCCAGGCGTTCGGCCGCCCGGTTGGCGCGCTCCGCCAGTTTCAGCCAAAGGCCGTCCCGGAGATAGGCGTTCATCTGGGCGCCGAGAAAGCGGCCCTTGGATAGGGTGTGGCCGCCGCGCTTGCGCTGGAAGGCGAAGGCCTCGGCCTTGACGCGGTCGAAGAAAATTAACGCTTCGCAAGCCAGGGCGCCATTCTTCGTGGCGCCGAAGGACAGGACGTCGACGCCGGCGCGCCAGGACATTTCCGCAGGCGCGCAGCCGAGCGCGACGAGCGAATTGGCGAAGCGTGCGCCGTCCATATGGACCGCCAAACCATGCTGATGGGCGAGCGCCGACAGCGCGGCGATCTCGGCGAGCGAGTAGATCGTCCCGGCTTCAGTCGCCTGCGAGAGCGACAGAGCGCCGGGCTGCACGGATTTGACGAGGCCGCGCGGGAAGCGCGTGAGCGTCTCACGCAAAACCTCCGGCGTGATCTTGCCGCCCTCGCCGGGGACGCCGACAAGCTTTGCGCCGCCGGTGAAGAATTCCGGCGCGCCGCATTCGTCGTCGTGAATATGCGACTCCTCGTGGCAAAAAATGCCGCTCCACGGCGGCGCGATCGCGCCGAGCGCGAGCGCATTGGCGCCGGTCCCTGTCGCGAGCAAAAACGCGGCGACCTCTTTCTCGAAGACTTCGCTGAGCTTGGATTCCGCCGCCTTGGTGTGCTCATCCGCGCCATAGGCGGCGGCGACGCCGCGACTTGCCGAGACGATCGCCTCGAGAATTTCCGGCGCGGCGCCGGCGCCGTTGTCGCTCGCGAAATTCATTTCGACCCCCGTCGCTCCCTAAATATGCTTCGGCGCCGCGGGCGCTTCCTCGTCGTCCCAAGGCCGGCAGGGTTCGCGACGGCGCTCCGATAGCACGCAAAAAAAATTGCGGCCACCCACGGCTTGGGCGCTTGTGCGGTCGCGCCAAATCTGTCATGTTCGGCGGAGATAGGACAGTTGTGCTGACCATTTAATGGCGCATTAATTGCGTGGGGCGCAACAGGCGAAGGCGATGACTAGGGCCACGGTCGCAAAAGATCGAAAAAAAGCCGCCGCGTAAAGCCTTTGGGCCGCACGCGAAGCGGCCGACGATGTCCGGATCTAAAAAGACGCCAGCGAAAAATTTGACGACGAACGGCCGGGAGAGTTGCGGCCGCACCAGGGAGCGGGAAGATGACCGACAAGGCTCTGGGCCCAGGCGAGTACAGCGACGCTGCGGCCGGCGCGGTCAAAAGCGAGGAGGCTTTCTCGCTTGCCCGTCCCTCTTTGTCCAGAGCCGCCCCAATGGTCGATCCTGCCCTGCCGCCCGCCCAGGGGCTGTACGATCCCGCTTATGAACATGATTCCTGCGGCGTCGGCTTTGTCGCCGATCTGCAGAACCGCAAATCGCATGACATTCTGGTCAAGGGTTTGCAGATTCTCGCCAACCTCGACCATCGCGGCGCGACGGGCGCCGACGCCAATCTCGGCGACGG
>DASZFX010000354.1:0-13929 GCA_035939375.1 Roseiarcus sp. | reverse complement strand
GTCGGGATGGGCCGGATCCTGGATCTGGGTCGCCGACGGACGGGCGTGGAAATACTTATCCGACGCGAAATTCTGCCCGATCAGGGATGAGCCGACGACTGCGTCCTTGACCGTGAGGAGACTGCCATTGGCTTGGCTCGGCGCGACAACTTGCGCGATGCCCCAGATCGCGAACGGATAGGCCAATCCAGTCAGAGCCGAGAACAGCACGAGCATGACGATAGCGGGGCGGATATGGGTCAACATTTTTCTGTCCTCAAGCCAGATGCAGGGCCGTGACGGCAAGACTGATCAGCCAGATGCCGACGAAGGGCGCGATGATGCCGCCGAGGCCGTAGATCAGCAGGTTTCGCCGCAGCAGCGCGGCCGCGCCGACCGGCCGGTAAGCGACGCCCTTCAGCGCCAGCGGAATCAACGCGATGATGATCAGGGCGTTGAAGATCACCGCCGACAGGATCGCCGCTTCCGGCGGATGCATGTTCATGACGTTTAGCGCGTCGAGCTCCTTGTAGGTCCCGACAAAGAGCGCGGGAATGATCGCGAAATATTTCGCGACGTCATTGGCGATCGAGAAGGTGGTCAAGGAGCCGCGCGTCATCAGGAGCTGTTTGCCGATGCCGACGATCTCGATGAGCTTGGTCGGATCAGAATCAAGATCGACCATGTTGCCGGCTTCGCGCGCCGCCTGAGTGCCGGTCTGCATGGCGACGCCGACGTCGGCCTGGGCGAGCGCCGGCGCGTCATTGGTGCCGTCGCCGCACATGGCGATGAGGCGCCCGCCCTGTTGCTCCTTGCGGATGAAGGCGAGTTTGTCCTCGGGCGTCGCCTGGGCGAGGAAGTCGTCGACGCCGGCTTCCGAGGCGATGGCGGCCGCGGTCAGCGGATTGTCGCCGGTCACCATCACCGTCTTGATCCCCATGGCGCGCAATTCCGCGAAGCGCTGGCGGATGTCGGGCTTGACGATGTCCTTGAGGTGAACGACGCCGAGAAGTTGATTGTTCTGCGAGACGGCGAGCGGCGTGCCGCCGGCGCGCGAGATGCGGTCCACGGCCTGGCGGAATTCCGCCGGCGCGGGCTGTGCCGTTCCCGAGGTGGCGAGAATGGCGTCCACTGCGCCTTTGCGCAGCGAGCGGCCGGCAAGATCGACGCCGGAAATGCGCGTCTGTGCCGTGAAGGGCACGACTTTCGCGTCCGCCGGCAGGTCGGGCGGGCTCAGCGAATAGCGGCTCCTGGCGAGCGCGATGATCGAGCGGCCCTCGGGCGTATCGTCGGCGAGGCTGGCGAGCATAACCGCCTCGGCGAGCGCGCGGTCGGCGACGCCGGCGATGGGGATGAATTCGTCGGCCATCCGATTGCCGAAGGTGATCGTGCCGGTCTTGTCGAGGAGGAGCGTGTCGACGTCGCCGGCGGCTTCCACCGCGCGGCCGGATGTCGCGATGACGTTGAAGCGGATGAGACGGTCCATGCCGGCGATGCCGATGGCCGAGAGGAGGCCGCCGATCGTCGTCGGAATGAGGCAAACGAGCAGCGCGATGAGAACCGTCGCCGACAAAGTGGTCTTGGAATAGACGCCGATCGGCCACAGCGTCACGCAAACGATGAGGAAGATGATGGTGAGGCCCGAGAGCAGGATCGACAGCGCGATTTCATTCGGCGTCTTCTGACGTTCGGCGCCTTCGACGAGCGCGATCATGCGATCGATGAAGGTCGAGCCGGGCGCCGCCGTGATGCGCACCTTGACATGATCGGAGAGTACGCTGGTGCCGCCGGTGACGGCCGATCGATCGCCGCCCGCTTCGCGGATGACCGGCGCCGATTCGCCGGTGATCGCCGATTCGTTGACCGAGGCGACGCCTTCGATGATATCGCCGTCGCCCGGAATGATGTCGCCGGCCTCGACCAGCACGACATCGCCAATGCGCAGGTCGAGCGCGTTGACGCCTTCGACGATGTCGCGAAGGTTCTTCGGATCGACAAGACGCTTGGCGCGGGTGTCGCTGCGCGTCTTGCGCAGAGCGTCGGCCTGCGCCTTGCCACGCCCTTCGGCCACCGCTTCTGCGAAATTGGCGAAGAGCACCGTGAACCACAGCCAGGCGGCGATCTGTCCGGAGAACAAGGCGACGCCGTTGCCAACCGCGAGATCGCGGACGAAAAAACCTGTCACGACGAGCGAGACGACCTCGGTGACGAAAATGACCGGGTTGCGCGCCAGGACGCGTGGGTCGAGCTTTCGGAACGCGCTGAGCGCAGCCGGCCCGAGAATCGCAGGATCGAACAATCCCTGCGTTTTCACTTTCGCAGCCATGGAGAACTCCGGTCAGAAAGTCTTGCCGCTGAGCATCAGGTAATGCTCGACCACGGGCCCCAGCGCGAGAGCGGGGAAATATTGCAGGAGATAGAGGATCACCACGACGCCGATCAGCAGGCCGACGAACAGCGGGCCGGTCGTCGGGAACGTGCCGGCCGACGGCGGCGCCTTCTTCTTGGCGGCCAACGATCCGGCCAAAGCGAGAACCGGCACCACATAGGCGAAGCGGCCCAGAAGCATGACAATCCCGCCCGTCGTGTTGTACCAAAGCGTGTTGCCGTTGAGGCCTGCAAAGGCCGAGCCGTTGTTGGCGTTCATCGAGGCGAAAGCGTAGATGACTTCGCTGAGGCCATGCGGGCCGGAATTGTTGAGGCTGTCGAGTCCCGTTTGCAACAGGACCGACGCCGCCGAGAAGCCCAGCACGCTCAGCGGATAGATCAGGACCGCGAACATCGCGAGCTTGATGTCGCGAGCCTCGATCTTCTTGCCGAGATATTCCGGCGTGCGGCCGACCATCAGCCCGGCGATGAAGACGGCGATGATTGCGACGACAAGAAAACCATAGAGGCCGGCGCCGACGCCGCCCGGCCAGATGCAGCCGGCGAGCAGGTTGAACATCGGCATCAACCCGCCGAGCGGGGTAAGGGAATCGTGCATGGCGTTGACCGCGCCCGTGCTCGTGCCGGTCGTCGCAATGGCCCATAGGGTGCTCAATGCATTGCCGAAGCGTACCTCCTTGCCCTCCATATTGCCTTGCGACGGATCGACCCCGAGCGCGGTGAGCAGCGGATTGCCGGCCGCCTCGGCCCAGTAGGCGACGATGACGCCGGCGACGAGGAGAATGCCCATGGCGACAAGAATCGCCCGGCCCTGCCGGGTGTCGCCGACGGCGCGGCCGAAAGCGAGGACGGAGGCGACCGGAATCACCAGCAGCGCCCAGTTCTCGATGATATTCGACCAGACGTTGGGGTTTTCGAAAGGATGGGCGGAATTGGTGTTGAAGAAGCCGCCGCCGTTGGTGCCCAATTCCTTGATGATCTCCTGGCTCGCGATCGGCCCAAGCGAAATCGTCTGCTTCGCCCCTTCGAGCGTGGTCGCGTCGACTGAGCCGGCGAGCGTCTGTGGCACGCCGCAAAACAAAAGCGCGAAAGCGCCGATGATGGAGATCGGCAAGAGGATATAGAGCGTGCAACGCGTGACATCGACCCAGAAATTGCCGACCGTCGTTGCGCTGGAGCGGGCGAAGGCGCGCACCAAGGCGAACGCCATCGCCAGTCCTGTTGCGGCGGACAGGAAGTTATGGACGGTCAGGCCGAGCATCTGGGTCAGATGACCCATCGTCGTCTCGCCGCCGTAGTTCTGCCAGTTCGTGTTCGTGATGAAGCTGGTCGATGTATTGAACGCAAGATCGGGCGCGACCGGATCGAAGCCCAGACTGAGCGGCAGGTGGTTCTGCAGACGTTGCAGGGCATAAAGCGAAACGAAGCCGGCGATCGAGAAGGCGATCATCGCGATCGTATAGACATAGGCGCTTTGCTCTCGCGTCTCGTCGACGCCGGCGAGACGGTAGAAACCGCGCTCGACAGGCTGGAGTACGGGAGAAAGCCATGTGCGCTCGCCGGCCATGACTTTGGCGATGAACGTGCTCAACGGAACCGAGGCCGCAAGCACAAGCGCAAGGACGATCGCAATCTGCGACCAGCCGACGAGTGTCATGGTGTCCCTTTCGCGGACGCGCCGCGCCTTGGTTCAGAATTTTTCAGGGTAGATGAGTGTGTAGAGCAGGTAGCCGCCCAGGCACACGCCGACCAGCAAGCCGATGATGGGTTCGACCATTCGCCGCTCCTCTTTTTCAGAGACGGCGGCAGGCGTCGGCGTAGACGCCCATCAGGGCGATCAGCAGGACGCCAATGACGAGAAAGATGAAGTCGAGCATGGCGCGAGGCCTCCGAATGCGAAGGGCGGAGATGCGCCAGAAATGCATAAGCGTTCCATTCGCAATTGCGGCCCGGCCCATAAGGAGAAGATAAAGGGCCTGATGCGCCTGCGGCTCGGTGGGCGGCAGCGGGGATGGTCGGCGCCCGCGAGGCGTTCGCCTGGGTTGGTTCGAAGGCGGGAATGGCCGATGATATATGTGCTATAGAATGGCGGCTCGAGCTTAGAGGCCAGCGACGCCCGGCGGCAGGGGGTCAAAGGGATCCGGGCGATCGAGCGGTTTCCCTGCGAGGGGAGGCCCAGGCTCGGGAGCGGCTCGTGGCGTCAAGACGGGAAGCGAGAGCATAATCCATGAGTTCAGGCTCCGCGCCGAAAAGCGGCCGCGACATCGTCGCCTATTTTGCCGGCCATCTCGCCAATTTGGTTAACGGCAACGACAGCTTGAGCGAGGCCGAGGAAAATGTCGTCATTAAGCCTTTCTCCCTGTTCGAGAAAGTTCACCGCACGCTGGTCGCCAATCGCAAATATTCCGAGGTTCTGGTGGGCGTCTGGGCCTATCCGCCGCCGAACACCGTCGAGGACGCCGCCGATTTCTACTTCGACCATGTGATCGACCGGCCGATCGGCTCGCGGGGCGAGGGCCCGTCTTCGGCCGACAATCTCGCCAACCTCATCGGCAGCCGGGCGGTCGGCCCGTCGCCGCCTCGCCCTCAGGTTCCCCTGTCGATATGGAAGGCCCTGGTCGGTGGGGCGACGACGCTCAAACGCTTCGTCGAGCAGAAGGACCTTTTCGAACTCTCCAACCGGATACTGAAATGCCTCGACGCGGCCAACCGGCCCTATGCGGAGGTGCTCCGGCTCGGCCTTTGTCCGAAGGAATGGCTGGTCGGCGACGACGCCGTCGGGGTCAATACGCTGAAGGCGGCGAACGCCTTTCTGAAGGCGCTCAAGAGCGAGATGAAGGGCGTGTTCGGACGCCGTCCGACACCGGCCGAGTTGGAGGCCGCGTTCAAGACCGCGCCTGTGCCGGGCTACAAAGAGGCCAAGAGCTTCGCCGCGACGCTTCTCGGCTCGGCCATCCTGACCCGGGTGGCTGGTCAGGACGAGACGTTCCTGACCTCCTTCGAGGCGGTCGAACAGACGCTCGGCGAGCAGCTCGAGGCTGAATCGGACGAGCCGTTGATGGACGCCGAGGAGGCGGCGCCCTTCCTCGAGATCGCCGTCTCCGCCGGAGCGATCGAAGCCGAGGAGAAGCGCCTGCTCGTGGCGATCATGGCGGGCCGTTCTTTGGCCGAAGTGATGGGCTCGAATCTCTATCTCCGGCGGCGGCTCAAGACCGACTTCGGCAATGATCTCGAAGCCTACATTAATGATTTATCAAGCAGAACGGCGAGGTTCATCAGCGCGGCCGGCCGCGCCAGACCGTAACCGAACGTGGAGGCCGGCGCAGTTCGCGTCGGGTTGAGACGTTAAGGGGAATACAAATGGCGGGCGAATTCACAGAGGCCCAAACGGCTAGATTTTTGAGGACGTTGCGCGTTGCGACGCAAACCGCGCTCGCCCAATACGCACTGTCGGGCGGCCGCGCGGTCAGTCGCCCGGCGATGACCTTCATGGCCCTGGCGGCCAAGGGCCCCGGCGAATGGCGCTTTCCTGCGTCCGGCCTCGTCAGCGCCGACGGCCTCGTCGTCGCCAAGCTCGTCAGCGAGGCTTCGGCCCCGCTTGTGCTCGAGCTTCAGGCGCAAGGCGTCGTCGGTCTCTCGCTCTACGCCAATCGTTCGGCGCGGGTGACTTTTACAGCAGGCCATGTGGCCGAGGGCGCTTTCGACCGCGACGGACGCATGCGTCTTTCCTTCGAGGGCGTTGCGATCGCGGAGGTCGATCTGGCGCGCTTCGAACTCGAACTCACGGATGACGCGTCATGATCGCACGCGTATTCGTGCCCCTCGTCGGCGCGAATGGCGAAGCCGCTCAGGTCTTTGAGGCGATAGCCGGCGATGTCGCGCCGGAGGCGCATCCGGCGCGGCTTCTGCCGCAAATTTCCGAATTGTTCGACTTCGGTCTCTATGGGATCGGCCAGACCGTTCGTGAAGCCGTGACGCGGTTCATCGATACGCGCCGCGCCAAGCTATGGCTCGGCCGGCGCAATGGGCGGGCCAATCCCTGGAACCTGCGCATATCCGAGCTGCAGGTCGGCCGCCTTTCCGATGAGAATGCGCGCTCGGCCGGATTGGGCCTGACGCTGGCGGCTATTCTGCAAGCCTTTGGGCGCGATCCCGGGATCGTTTTCGCCACCGGCGAGATTCGATTGCCGTCCAGCCCCGGCGAGCTTGCGGTCGGGGTCGGCCCAGTCGGCGGCCTGCGCGGCAAGCTGCTGCTCGTCGGCGACTATGTCGTCCAGCATCGCAAGGCCCTTGAAGGCGAGCGGATGACGGTTGTTTTGCCGACGACGACGCCGGACGGGCGCCCGCTCAATGTCGCCGAGGCCGGCGTGCTGGAGCGCCTGCGACGCGAGGCCGGCGACGCCGGCGCCAAGCTTGATTTCATCTTCGTCGATACGCTGGAAGGCGTCGAAGAAGCGCTCGGACCTTTCGCCCTGCGCGAGATCGTCACGCCCGCCCGCGCGATCTGGGGCGCGATCGCATGCGCCGTCGTGGCGGTCTTCGTTTCAGGATGGGTCGCCTTGCGCAATGCGCCGATCGATCTTGCCTGGCGCCCGGTGACCATCGCCGAAGCGGCGACGCGCTCGCTGGCGCCTCCCGCCAACGACGCCGCTCCGCAACGCGCGCGGTACGATTCCGCCTCCGACAAGTTTCAGTTGCTCGGCCCCTGCTACGACGCTCAGCGGCAACCGCTGGTGATCGGCGGCGAATCGTTGCTTCTGCGGGTCGGCGCGCGCGATGGCGTTCCTTTCGCGAGCCGCCTGCGCGCGCCGCGCATCTTCATCGCCTCGGTCTCGCGCGCCGCCGATCCGATCATCCTCGACGCCAATCAATTTCGCTCGCTCCTGCCAGCGAACCCCAGCGACGACCTGATCGATCTGACCATGGCCATTCCGGTGGAGCCGACCGAAGACGAAGTCCGTCTCTTCGTAGTGGCGACGCGCGACCCGGCGGTCGAGATTACGTCCCTGCAAGATGATCTTCGCAAACGTTTGCAAGGGCTCACGGGCGCCGCCGTGTTGACGACGACGACGAGCTTTCTCGAAGATCGCCTTGGCGCGGAAATCCAATATCAGTTCAAAGTCACCAACGACCGCGCACTCTGCCCGGCCTGAGCAAGCGAGCCAAAACCATGGTCGCATCGAGAAAGGCCAAGACCCGAGCCTCGTTCCGTCATGGGGTCGCCCGACGCTCGCGCTTTGCTGCCCTCAGCGCCTGCGCCATCTCGCTGGCGCTGGCCTTTGGCCTTGCTTCGGGCTCGGCCGAGGCTGCGCCGGCGAGCCTTTCGAATGATTCGGATGTCGCTGCTTTCGCAGGTCTGATCAAAGCCTATTCCGGCGCGAGCCGCATCAATTGGGTGGTGGCCGCGCCGACGCGCGTCGAAGCCGACGCCGTCCTCGCCAATATCGGCTTGCGCCTTGCGCCAAGCGATCAATCCTTGTTGCAGCGGGTCAAGCCGCAGGCCGCCGCCGACAGCCCGAACGTCGTCGAGGCGTCGAGCGGTCCTGTCGGCTGGATGGAGCCGCAAGCGCCTCGCGCGTCGTCGAGCGGTCCGGCCTGCAGTTGGCAAGTGTGGGTCGCCGATCCGTCATTGCCCTCGCCAGGACCTGGCCCGGCGACCATTCCGCTTGCGCCGAACGACCGTTTGCCGGTCGCCTCGGCGGCGACGTTCCGGATCGGCTTCACCGGGCTGCTGCAGTCGAAGATTTACGCTTTCGGCGAAACCAAACCCGGCGCCATCCGCGATCTGGCGAGTTCGCCCGATGTGAATATTCCGGTGGCGGGCGGCGATCCGGAAACCATTTTGCTCGCGATATCGCGCCAGCCCGCGCCGTTCCTCGAGGGAATTCGCACCGCTTTGGCGTCGAGCGCCGGGCAGCGCCTGGATCTTGGCAAGGATCACGCGCTGAGGGACAATCTGCTGGGCCGCGGCCGCGGCATCGGCGCCAATATCCAGTTGGTCGCGCCCAACATGGTCATGGCGAAATCGCCCCCGAGCGCGAACAAGACCGTGGTGGCGACCAACGAGGCCCGCTCGACCGACCTGATCGAAACCTGCACCTTTTCGCTGACGCCCGCGCCCGAGGCCATGCGCTGATCGCGTCGATCGGCGCCAATTCACGACTTTTGCGGCGGCCCCAACAGGCGCCATTGTCGGAGCGCCGGCGCAAGTGTCGCGCCGCCTTTGCCGTCGATCGGGCCTGAATAATAGCCGGCGCCCTTCAAACGATCCTCCACCGCCTTGATCGTGTCGCGCGACCATGACGGCGCCTTGGACGTCAATTGAGCGAGGGTTTCGCCGGCGTCGTTGGCGACGCCCCGCAGCAACTGATCCGCCGCCGCCTCGGGGTCCTTGGCGACCCCGCGCCCTTCATCGAGCAGGATCGCGGCCGCCAGGTGGCCGCGCGGATCGCCAAGCGCCGCCGATTGTCGAAAGAGGTCCAGGGCTCGCGTCGGATCGCCGGCGACGCCCTGTTGCGCCAGCACGCCAAGATCATAAGTCGCGATGGCGGAGCCGCTGGCGGAAGCGCTTTTGAGGAGGGCCACCGCATGCGCCGTATCGCGCTCGACGCCGGCGCCGCGCATCAGCGCGACCGCGAGGTTGATCGCGCCGTCCGCGCTGCCGCGCGCCGCCGCCTTCGCGTAAAGATCAGCCGCCGCCTTGATGTCCTTGGGGACGCCGTCGCCGGCTTCGTAGAGAAGGCCGAGACTGACCATCGCCCTCGCGTCGCCGCCGTCAGCCGCCGACTTGTAGAGCTTCACCGCGTCGTCTCGGTTGCCGACGGCGGCGACGGCGCGGGCGAGCAGGGCGGCGTAATGGGCCTCGTTCGGATGCTGGGCGACCGCGGCGCGGCAGGCGGGGACCGCGAGATTGGCGTTATGGGCCAGAGTGTCCAGCTCCGTCCCGGGGAAATTGGCCGTCGCGTCGCGCGGATGAGTGGCGAGCCGCTGGCAGATGATCTCGGGCGGCGCGTCGGCCCCTTGCACGTCCTGCACGCGCGTCAGCAGCGCGTCGGCCTCCTGTCTGTGAGCGCCATTCGGGTAGCGGTTGATATAGAGTTCGATCAGCGGCCTTTGCCGCTCCCTTTTCGCCAGTCGCCACAGAAGGTCCTCGACATTCTCCTTCACTGTCGAACCGACCGTAC
Organism: Roseiarcus sp.; assembly: GCA_035939375.1. Taxonomy (GTDB): domain Bacteria; phylum Pseudomonadota; class Alphaproteobacteria; order Rhizobiales; family Beijerinckiaceae; genus Roseiarcus. The sequence goes on along the minus strand of DASZFX010000354.1, from coordinate 4,378 downwards.
CCCCACCCGGCTTGCCTCGACCGGCAATGTCGTCGAGCAGCGCCCTGGCGTCGATCACATGGGCGCCTTCGGGATAGCGATCGAGATAGATGCGCAGAAGGTTGGCGTCTTTCTGTGCGGCCCCGAGCCGCCACAGCAGCGTCTCCGGCGAGCCTTCCGAGACTTCGCCGGGGGCGAAATAAAACTGCCGGGTCAGCGATGAATTCTCCCAAGGGATCTGGGCGCCGCCTGTGGTGGCGATGACGTCCTTGCGCACCTCGATCATCAGGCTCGAAATGTCCTGGCCGATCGTCGCCATATGGCCGAGCAGAGCCTGAGCGAAGGGGCTGTTCCGGCCGGCGCCGTCAAAGGCGACATTGTCAGGCTGCGTCGCGAAGGCGATTAGGAAGTCGGCGGCGTCGCCGACCTTCGCCAATCCTTGCGTACGAATTGCAGGCGAAGGGTCCTTGACCGGATTGGTTCGACAGGCGTCGAGGAAAAGAAGATGAAGGCCTTTCCCCTGCGCCTGGGCTTTCATGATGTCGTCGAAATGCGCCGTCTGCTCGTAGATGTCCTGCTCCTGGTGCAGCTCGGCATCGACCGGTATGAGATAATTGCGGCCGGCGACCTGCACGCCATGGCCGCTGTAATAGACGAGAGACACATCCGCATGGGCAGCGGCTTTGGCGAATTCCGCGATCGCGCGCTCCATGCCGGCCAGATCGAGATCGACGCCCAACGTCACTTTGAAGCCGAGAGATTGAAGGTCCGCGGCGATGTCCTTGGCGTCCATCGGCGGATTGCGCAAGACCGGCACGTTTCGATATTGGCCATTGCCGATCACCAGCGCGACGCGCGTCTCGGCGACGGCGCTCGCCATTCCGGCAAGGAGAGCCAGCAGAGCAAACAACCACACGAAACGGCGCGGCGATTTCAACGACGCATGGATAGCGTTGGATCGGGCCGCAGGCGCCGGGATCTTCCGGCAGACCCTTGCTTCGCGACAGGCTCCAGCCAAATCGAACCCCGCGCGTCTCATCTTGATCGCCAAGCGAAAGCGCCGATGATCATCGGCGCCTAGAGGCCGATGGCCTTCTCCAACTTATTGTCCGCCACTTCAAGCGTCTCTGCGACAAAGGCGCCTTCGCGGGTTTCGACCTTGAGCACGACCGGATCGTCGGCCTTGAGCAGGGAAATCGTCTTATGCACCGCGGCGATGGCGATTTTCACCGCTTTGATCGCCTGCGCCTTGGTCTTGGCCTGGCGGACCTGACTGGCGGCGCGCGAGACGATGTCGGGCAATTCCTGCAAGTCCGGCGGAAGCGACGGCGAAAGATTGCGCAAGGCGTCGGCATAGGCGTCGAGGGCGTCCGCAATGCAACGCTGGGAGTTGCTATCGTCGGGACATACCGAGATCGCCTTTTCCGCCGAGCGCGTTGTGGATTTGACGGCGCTGCTCCCGTCAGGGCCGTCGCTCAGCCGCGGCGTTGTGCCCCCTCCCTTTCCCTCGCTCGTTGAGGCGGGAGCGTGGCCGGCGCCGTTGGCGCCAGTTCCTGGTCCCGCGGTCTGTGCGTTCGCCTGAAAGATGAGAGCGCCGAAAAATACAATCGACAGCGACCCGAAACGCAAGGCGCGAAAACCGGCGCTTATCATTGGTCCCTCAAAAAACGTAAGGGCCCTGGAGCCGATGGGGCGTCGCCCTTCGGCTCCAAGTCCCTTGGATGGGTAACCTGCGAGAACCTTAAAAGCCCGGCGCTTAGAAGGCGCCGAAGCCTTCAATCGTCAAGTTCGTTTTCATGGCAGCGCGGATCGTTCAGCGGGCAGGCGTCGAGAGAGAGAAGGCGCCTCGGATGGCGAAAGTGCGGGTGCCGCGGGGGGACATTGTCGCTCGGCGGCTGCAGGATGACGTCCTCCACGACGACGTGACCGCCGCCGCCGCCACCGCTACCGCCGGTCGAGGGAGCCGGAGCCGGCGCGGGCGCCGGCGCATTGTGACCGACGGCCGCAGCAAAAGCGCTGGTCTGACCGACCAGAATGCAGAAGAGAGCCGCTGAAACCGAAATGCGCCGAAGAGCGCGAGAAGAGTTGCTGAGCATGAGGTCCTCCAAAATGGGTCTGGGCCCTGATTGGGTGTCGCCAACTGGCCCCATGCTCATCGGTTACGGTCTGCAAATCGGCGCATGGCGGAAAAAACTTTTCCCACCCGACATTTAGTCGCCCCATGTGGCTAACATTGCTATCGCGGCGGTCGCCATCGCAGCGGTCGCGAGCCACCCAAGTCCTTTGAGCCATAGCCCAAGGGCGAACTCGCCCATGACCTTTCGACGCGAGGCCATGAGCATGATCATCGCCATGATCGGAACGGCGGCGACGCCATTGATGACGGCGCTCCAAAAGAGCGCCTTGATCGGATCGAGCGGCGAAAAGTTCATGGCTGCGCCGACCAGCGTGGCGGCGGCGATCGCCAGATAGAATGCCGGCGCCCGGCCGGCGCGTTGGGCCAAGCCCACTCGCCATTTGAACGCTTCGCCCAGGCCATTGGGCGGCGCTACCGGCCAGAACAGGGACGGCGAGAAGGCCGGTCCCGACGATTCCCAGCGCAAAGATCGTGAAGGCGAATTCTCCCGCGATCGGTCGCAAGGCCTCGGCCGCCTGCGACGACGTCTCGATATTGGCGACCCCATGCGCATTGAGCGTCGCCGCCGTCGTCAGGACGATGAACAGCGCGATGAGATTGGGGAGGCCCGTGCCGACGATCGTATCCAGCTGTATGCGCGCCAATTGCCGAGGCGCCTGCCGCGGCGCTTTGAGAAGAGCGTCGGCCGCCGGATCCTCCCTCTGATCTTCTACTTCCGCCGCCGCCTGCCAGAAGAAAAGGTACGGGCTGATGGTCGTTCCAAACACGGCGACCACCACAGTCAGGTAGCTCCCCGTCCATTGGATGTGAGGGACGACAAGATTGGCGGCGACGCGCGACCAAGGAACGCCGACGACAAATACCGTTCCGACATAAGCGAACAACGAGAGCGTAAGCCAACGCAAAACCGAGGCGTAGCGCGTGAAGACCTCCAGCGCGATCGTCAAAGCGGCCAACGCGGCGATATAGAGCCATTGCGGCCCCGGCAGGAGAAGGCGCAGGGCGGCCGCCATCGCGCCAAGATCAGCGCCGATATTGATGACGTTGGCGAGCAGAAGCAGACCAACGAGCCCATAGAGCAAAGCGAGCGGGTAGTGCTTGCGCATGTTGCCCGCCAAGCCCATTCCGGTCACGCGGCCGATCTGCGCGCTGATCATTTGAATGGCGCACATCAACGGGTAGGTCAGGAGCAGCGTCCAAATCAGGCTCAGTCCGAATTGGGCGCCGGCTTGCGAATAGGTTGCGATGCCGCTGGGATCGTCATCGGAGGCGCCGGTGATGAGGCCGGGTCCCAGTACATCGGCCAGCCTCGGACGATAGGGCCGCTTGACCTCTTTCGCGGTCGGACGACTGAGAGACGTCAAAGCTGACCTCGTTCGCGTGTCGCTTTGCTAAACGCGCTTCGACCGGAATGGTTCGCTGACGGTTTGGCGCCGGCGATTTGCAAAGCGGGTCGCGACCGCGGGCGGTGTGAAGCGGCTCGATGCAGGCGCCGGGGCCCTCGACGCAGCGACCTCGAAAAAAACGCGAGCGAGATTGCGGCGGCCGCAAATCGGAAATGCGGCGCTCGCGCGCCGGCGAGCGGCTTCGCTAGGAAGATGACCGCGGCAAGGGTACATTCCCCGAATGCCGACCGATGCAACGCCCGACATCGATGAGCCTTCCCGCCTTTGACGGTAAGAGACAGAACCGCAAGACCGTATCGGCGCGAGGGCTCAAGTCTACGGGCGCGCTCACGCGTCATTGTTCTTTTTGAACTTTTGGCGGCGCGCCCCAGACCCGATCGGCCCCAGCACGGCAGTGCCAAGAAGGGCCGACCAGGCGACGCGTTGCGGGCTGGGAAGGCTAAAACGCGCCGGTTTGCGAATGAACCGTCAGTCCAGCGCAAATGCGGCGCCAGCTATACGGATCGGTAATCTGGCGCGTGAGGCAAGTCTCGTGGCGCGCAAGTCATTGAAATAACTGGTGGGCGCGACAGGGATCGAACCTGTGACCTCTACCATGTCAAGGTCGTATCCAATCGTTGGGCTTGGTTGGGCGCGGTTGTCGACCCCTTGAAAGTCGCGGCTGGAGGAGACCCCGGCGGCGATCGAGCACTGCGTCGAGCAAGTCAGACCCGAATTTCAGCGGGAGGATCAGCAGCGCGATGACAATCGCAGACGGATCGGTGAACGAGTTCTTCACGTGAGCTTTTACGACAATGGAGGGCAGTCGATGACGAGTTGGAAAAAAGTTGTTGCCGTCGTTTTGGCTTATTTTGCT
>DASZFX010000353.1:0-2188 GCA_035939375.1 Roseiarcus sp. | reverse complement strand
ACGCTTGTGCGCCTTCTCGCCGGTCGCCCAGAAGCCTGTATGATCACCGTCTGCCCCTCTAGTCCCCATAGGTCCCCCATGCCCTCGCGTCCCTTTTCCGCCGCCGATCTCGAAGTCCTCCGTCGCTGGGACACCCCGACTATCTGCAACGGCCTCGAAGTCGTCGCGCCGGAGCGGCGGGCGATCGGCTTTACGGTCGCGCCGATGGTCGCGGCGGATCGGAAGCTCCCGCCCATCGTCGGCGTGGCGCGGACGGGGACAATCCGATCCAAAGAGCGCCCGATCGCGCCTGTCCCGTCGCGCGAAGAATGGTACGATTACGTCGCCGCCGACGGCTTGCCGACAATCGCCGTGATCCAGGACATCGACGATCGTCCCGGCTTCGGCGCCTTCTGGGGCGAGGTGCAATCGACGGTTCATCTCGCGCTCGGCGCCAAGGGCTGCGTCACAAACGGATCGTTCCGCGACCTCGATATGCTGGCGCCCGGTTTTCAGATCATCGGCGGCAGCGTCGTGCCGAGCCATGCGCATGTGCATCTCGTTCAGATGCGTTGCAAGGTCGATGTCTTCGGCATGAGCGCCGGCGATGGCGACGTCGTTCACGCCGACTTGCACGGCGCGGTGGTCATCCCCGACGACGCCGTCAGGAGACTGCCCGAGGCGATCGATCTCATCGCGCGCCGCGAAAAGGCGATCCTCGACATGGCGCGGGCGCCCGCCTTCTCCAGCGCCAGAATGCGCGAGGCCTTGAAGCGGGCAGGGGAGATTCACTAAGCGCGCCGCTAAATCGCCGGGAAGGAATGCGCGCCCGCAGCTCGAGCCGGCAAGCCGCCTAAAATTTACTTCCCAATAGAAAAAAATGCGGTGCGCCAGCTTGTCTTCCCCCGCCGGCTCTGGCTAAATCCCCCCGCCAAAAAGAAGGGCCACTCGAAAGCGGCCCAAGTCTAGGGAGGAAACGCCCAAGGAGGGCATACGGCGAAGACTCGCCGCACGCTCACCATATTGTGCGCCGCGAAGACTTCAATGGCAAAACCGCCGATGCCGCCACAAACGGCGTCGGCGTGTCATTTCTGCATCAGATTTTGCGATGTTTTTGCGGCGATTTCGCCATTTCTTTACAAACTGTCATTGACGGCGCCGAATTGGCCATCCCGTCATTCTACTGCGCGGCGCCAGCTCAAGAGCGCAATATCTCCTGAACCTGCTTGCTGAGTTCGTCCGGCGTGAAGGGTTTGGCGATCAGCTGCATCTTCTCCTGTAGGAAACCTGGTCGCAAAGCGGCCTTTTCGGCATAGCCGGTCATCAGCAGGATTTTGAGGCCGGGCCGCATGTTTCGGCCGATTTCAGCAAGCCGGCGTCCGTTCATTCCCGGCAGGCCGACATCGGCGACCATCAGGTCGATCGGCGACGGGGACTTCAAGATTTCCAAGGCGGCGTCAGCTTCTCCCGCTTCGATCGCCCAATAGCCAGAGTCGGTCAGCGCTTCGCTGACCAGCATGCGCACAGCCGGCTCGTCCTCGACGACAAGCACGATCTCGCCCCGCCCCAAAGGGGCGGCCGCGCGGTCTTTCGCCGCGGCGTCCGGCGCTTGCGTTTCGGTTCGCGGAAAGAACAGCTTCACCGTCGTTCCGCGCTCGACCTCGCTCTTGATGCGAATATGACCGCCCGACTGGATCACGAAGCCATAGATCATCGAGAGGCCCAAGCCGGTGCCTTGACCAATCGGCTTGGTCGTGAAGAAGGGATCAAAGACGCGGGCGAGAACGTCCGGGGTCATGCCGACGCCGCTATCGGAAACGCAGACCATCACGTAATGGCCGGAAACCTCGGCGTCTCCTGGCGCGTCGCCCGCCTCGATACTTTCCACATTGGCCGTCGCCAAATTCAGCTCGCCGCCGTCGGGCATCGCGTCTCTCGCGTTGATCGCCAGGTTGAGGAGCGCGTTTTCGAGCTGGTTCGCATCGACGAGGGTCGGCCAGAGACCGTGGAAAGGCGCGATCGTCACGCGCGTCTGTTCGCCGAGCGTTCGCCGCAGCAATTCTTCGATCGAAGACAGCAATTGGTTGACGTCGACTGCTTTCGGATCAAGCGATTGGCGGCGCGCAAAGGCAAGCAGGCGATGCGTCAGCGCCGCGGCGCGGCTCGCTGAGGCGGAAGCCGCCTCCATGAACCGATCGAGGTCGTCGAG
>DASZFX010000352.1:0-5938 GCA_035939375.1 Roseiarcus sp. | reverse complement strand
AGCCAGCGACCAAGCCCACAACCAGTTGCCGCGCTTGCCGAGGCCGTTGTCCGGCGCCAGAGCGAAGCCAACCTTGTCGGCGACCTGCGAATCCTTGGGATTGGTCACGAACGAGGCGGCGACGGTCGCGTCGATCCACATGCCGCATTTGCCGGCGTTGAATAGAGCGAGGTTCTCGTTGAAGCCGTTCGACGAAGCGCCGGGCGGTCCGTCAGCCTTCATCAGCGGAACATAGAAGTCGAGGGTGCTCTTCCATTCCGGCGTGTTGAACTGCGCGTTCCATTTTTCGTCGAACCAGCGCGCGCCGAAGGAATTGGCGGTCGCGGTCAAGAAGGCCATATTCTCGCCCCAGCCGGCCTTGCCGCGCAGGCAAATGCCGTAAGTGCCGGAGGCCTTGTCGGTCATCTTGTCGGCGGCTTCCTTGATGAAGGTCCACGTCGGCTTGTCGGGCATAGTCAGCCCGGCTTTTTCCATCAAGTCCTTGCGGTACATGACCATCGAGCTCTCGCCGTAGAAAGGCGCGGCGTAAAGCTTGCCGTCGACCGTGAGGCCGGAACGGATGGCGGGAAGCAGATCGTCGACGTCATAGTCGGCGCCGAGGTTATCGAGCGGAACCAGCCAGCCCTTCTTGCCCCAGATCGGAACTTCGTACGTGCCGATGGTGAGTACGTCGAATTGGCCGCCCTTGGTGGCGATGTCGGTCGTCACTTTCTGGCGCAGGACGTTCTCTTCGAGCGTCACCCAGTTGAGCTTGATGTCGGGATTGGCTTTGGTGAAGTCGTCCGTCAGCTTCTGCATGCGGATCATGTCGCCGTTATTGACCGTGGCGATCGTCAGCGTGGTTTCGGCTTGGGCGGCGGCGAGCGAGAACCCGGTCAGGGCGCAGGCCCCGAGCAGGCTCTTCACGAGAACCTTCATGGTGTTTCCTCCGTCGGCAATCTGAGCAATTGCTTGTTGCTCGGGCGAATATTCAGACAAACACCGGCAGCGAGTCAATCCGAAATCGTCGCTGCGTCGCAATATTTGCAGCGCAGCATCCAACTAAGCATTTGATTATGTGAAATTTGAGGAGGTCGAAAGCTCAGCGGTGAAGCAAATGTTCAGCTGTTGCTTCGTCGGTCACAAGCCCGGTGATGAGACCGCCGGCGAGCGCGCCGCGGATCGCAGCGCGGCGCTGGGCGCCCATCGCAACCCCGATCATCAGCCGATTCGCCGCCGGGCGCAGGGGAGCGCTGGCGACGCGCGAATTATGTTCGTTCTCCAATATCCGTCCCCGCGCATCGAAGGCCCAGCCGGTGATCTCGCCGACCGCCCCGTCGGCGCGCAGCTTCTCGGCTTCTTCGCGCGAAATGATCCCGTCGAGCACGATCGCCGCGCTCTCCTGGATAGCGCCGACGCCGACGAAGCTGACGTCGGCGCGTTCGATGAGGTCGAGAACGCTGCGCACGGAGGCGAGGCCGGTCAGCAATTCGCGCTCCTCGACCGAACGCGCAATGACCGGCAGCGGCAAAGGATAGTGCGGCGCGCGCACCGTATCGGAGACGCGGATAACGACGTCATAGAACGACGCCGAACCATCGATCTTGGTCGTGCCCACAAGCGCGACCAACTTGTGCTGCGGGCATTCCATGGTCGGCAATTGGTCCGCGACAGCGCGCATGGTGCGGCCCGTGCCGATGCCGACGATCGCCGGCTCGTCGCGGCGCAGCCAGCGCTCGAACTCCGCCGCCGCAACCTGGGCAATGCCCAGCGTGGTCGAGGCCGAGGCGCGGTCCGTCGGCGCGATCTCGCAGAAACGCAGATCATGGCGGGTCTTCAGCGCGGCGGCGAGTTCGAGGCATCGGGCGATCGGATGATCGAGACGCACTTTGATGAGCCGCTCGCTGATCGCAAGCGAGACCAGGCGCTGCGCGGATTGCCGGGAAATGCCGAGCTTGCGGGCGATCTCGTCCTGCGTATTGCCGGCGACGTAATAGAGCCAACCGGCGCGAGCGGCGTCATCGAGCCGCGCCTCGTCGTCGTCGACCTTTCTGGCCATGGGCGCGTTGATCCTCTGTGTCTTTTTGCTTTTAGGGGAGCGCGGCGCGAGAGGGAAGATTATTGATCGCGCCTCAACCGGCGGCCCCGCGGCCGTCGTCGTCGCCCGGCCTGGGGCGGGGCGAATCCTTGCCGCGCCGTCGGCGGATGATGGCGGGCAGGGTGGTCATATCAGCGAAGATCAAGGCCGCGCCGGCGGCGCTCAGGCGTTGGCCCTGCGCGGGTCCCGAAATATGGCTGCCGCCGATGAAACCGAAGACCTGCATGCCGGCCGCCGCCGCCCCTTCCACGCCCGGCACGCTGTCTTCGATCACCAGACAGGCCTCGGGCGCTGCGCCCATCTCGCGCGCCGCGTGGAGGAAGAGATCGGGGCTCGGTTTGCCGCGCTTGACGGCGCTGGCCGAAAAAATATTCGGCTCGAAGAGGCCCTCGTAGCCGACCGCGGCCAGCGAGCGCCGGATGCGCTCGGGCGCGCTGGACGAGGCGACGCAGACCCGCGCGCCGAGCCCGGCGAGCGCCTGGCGAATGCCGGCGACGCCTTTCAATTCGCTTTCGAAGCCGGCGAGGATGCGGCGGGTCAGATCGCTCGGGAAGCTGGCGGGCAGGGCGCCGCCAAGGTCTTTTTCTACGATACGCGCAATGGCTTCGACGCTGAGGCCAAGAAAACGGTTGAGCGCTTCTTCGTTGGTCAGGTGCAGGCCGGCCTCGCCCAGCGCCTGGCGCGTCTCGGCGAGCGCGATCACCTCGCTGTCGACCAGCACGCCGTCGCAATCGAAAATGACGACCTCAGGCCAGGCCATGGCGCCTGCTTCGCGTTTCCTCGCGCGGGGCGCGCGCTCGCGGCGCGTCTCGACCCTCGACATGAGGCGCAAGGGTAACACGCGCTCCACGGGCTATGCAAGCAAATGCCCAATACACGAATAATTGCCCAAAACTGAGCCACAAACCAATTCGCGGCGGGAGGCGATAAGGAGGCGAATTCATTCGTTGACCACCGCCCGGATCCGCCGCTCCGTCTGCTGCATCAGATCGAAAGCCTGCCGCTTCTTGGAATGAAACTTTGCGATTTCGCCGTCCTGCGGCGTGATTTCTTCAGCAAGTCGCGACATGGCCGACATGGCCGAGGCCACGGTGTGACGGCCGGCGGCGACGGCGGCGAGCATGGCCGCGCCGAGCAAGACCGGTTCGCTCGTTTCCGGTGCGCCGACCTTCTTTTGCGTCGCGTCGGCGATCAACTGGCGCACCAATTTGCTGCGCCCGGCCCCGCCGCTGACGACCAGCATGTCGAAATCATAGCCGCCCGCCGCCTCGAGCGTGCCGATGATCTGGCCGACGCCATGGGCGAGACCGACGAGTGCGGCGACATAAAGTTCGATGAGACTTGCGTGATCGGCGCGAAGATCGAGGCCGACCACCGCGGCGCGCGCGCCTGGGTCGGCGAAGGGCGAACGATTTCCCATGAAATCGGGCAGGACATGGAGATCCTTGGCGAGCAGGGCCGCGCGCGAAAGGGTGCCCGAACGCGCAAGGATTTCGCGCTCCATGTCCTCGAATGCCTTGCCGCCGCTGCGCCGCGTCAGTTCCGCGAAAGCGGGATGGGCGCCCATCAGTTGATCGATCGCCGCGCCGAAAGCCGATTGGCCGCCTTCGGTCAGCCATTGGCCCGGCGTTAGCGCGGAAAAGTACGGACCCCAGACGCCATCGACGAAGCGCGCCTCGTCGGACACCGCCATGCAGCAGGAGGACGTACCGAGAATGAGCGCAAGGCGCCGGCGCGGGTCGGCGAGGTCGGCGCCGCGGCTCGCCGCCAGTGTGCCGAACGCGCCGGCATGGGCGTCGATGAGGCCGGCGCCCACGGGTATGCCGGGTGAAAGGCCCATCGCCGCGGCCGCTTGCGCCGTCAGGCCCTGGCCGAGCGGCGAGCCTGGCTCGACGACTTCGGCGCCGATTCGGGCGAAGCCGTGATCGCACAGAGCCGCGAGGCCGACGCTGTCGAAGAACGCACGCGACCAGCGCCGTTCGTGCGCGAGGTAGGTCCATTTGCAGGTGATGGTGCAGATGGAGCGGGCGATCGAGCCCGAGGCGCGCCAGGTGAGGAAGTCAGTCAGGTCGAAGAAATGACCGGCGCCGGCGAATGTCTCGGGCATGTTCCGGGCGAGCCAGAGAAGTTTCGGCGCCTCCATCTCCGGTGAAATCTTGCCGCCGACATAACGCAGGACCTCGTGGCCGCCGCGGTTGATGAAGTCGGCCTCGCCGACCGCGCGATGATCCATCCACACGATGACGTCGCGCTCGGCCTGGCCGCTTGGACCGACCGGCAAAGGCGAGCCGGCCGCGTCAAGCACGGCCAGCGAACAGGTCGCATCGAAACTAATGCCGGCGACCGCTTCGGCGGCACGGCCCGAGGCCTCGACCGCTTCGCGGACGGCGCCTGTCGCAGCGCGCCAGATGTCCTGGGATGATTGCTCGACCACTTCGCCGGCTTCGCGCCAGATGGCGATCGGCTTGCGGGCGCTGGCGAGAAGCCGGCCCGCCGCATCGAAGACGCCTGCCCGCGCGCTGCCGGTGCCGACGTCGACGCCGACAAAGGCCTCGCCCAAGCGCTCGCTCGCCAAGCGCTTCTCCGCCAAGCGCTCCTCCGTCATGCGCTCCTCGCCCATCGTTGCGCCCACATTTCCATGATGCGGCGCGCCTTGGCAAGGAAAGCCGCGTCTCAGGCGGGCAGCGTCAGCAGGCCGGCGGCGCCGCTGTCGAGGCCGAAGAGAAGGCGATGGCCGATCGCGTCCCAGGCGAGGGCGCTGACCGCGCCGTCGCCGGGCCCGCGCACGAAGATCTCGGCCCCGTCGCCGAGCCGGCAGAGCAGGATGAAGCCGTCCTCATAGCCCACCGCGATGACCAGCGCGCGCGGATGAAACGCGACCTGGCTGACGCGCGCCTGCCGGACGCCCGCCTCGCGCGGCGCCTTGCCCATCGGCCCGTCCTTGTCGCGAAACGGCCAGACGACGCAGGCGTCGGCGCCTGATGTGGCCAGCCAATGGCCGTCGTGCGACCAGGAGAGCGAGCGCGTCTTCTTCGGGTAGCCGGTCATACGCATGTTGCGCGCGTCGGCGATGCGCCAGCCGTGCAACGAATTCTCCTGCATCGAAGAGACGACGAAGCGCCCGTCGGGCGAGGCGACGACGTCGAGATGCGAGCCCTTCCATTCGAGGCCGATGGGTTCGGCCGCGACATTGGGGAACCACAAGGAGACGCCATTGTAATGGGCTAGAGCGAGACGATAGCCCTTGGGGAGGAAGGCGAGCCCGCGCACGGTTGACGGCGCGACAAGGCTCTTGATGGCGCCGGCGCCGTCGCGCACTCGCGCCTGGCGGCCGGCCGCCCAGGCGATCGCGCCGCCCTTCGTCGCGAGCGCGTCGATCCAACGCCCATTTTCGTTGGCGATTTCTTCGCTCGCGCCGTCGCGAGAAATCGCCACCACGCGGCCGTCGTCGCCACCCGTGATCAGCTTCTTGCCGTCGCTCGCCGCCAAGAGGATCGCAGCGCCCGGATGCGCTTCGATGCGCTTTGGGGCGTTCGGTTCGCCAAGAAGCGCCGCGCCGTCGCCGAGCGCCAGCGCCGGCGCATCGTCGATGAAGGCGGCGGCGGTCACATGCGCGCCCGCCGAGAAGGCTTCGACATGCTGGGTCAGCGAGGAAGCAGGCGCCGCCATCGGATCACTTTTATCGTTGGTCAGCGTCGGGGCGCGCGGCGATCACGCCGCGCAGCTGAGGAAGCCTTGGCGAATATGATCCACCTTCAAATCGCGGCCGATGAAGACGACCTTCGATTCGCGCTTCTCGCCTTCCTTCCACTCGCGCTGCGGCTCGCCGTCGAGCATCATGTGAACGCCCTGAAAGACGAA
>DASZFX010000351.1:0-4598 GCA_035939375.1 Roseiarcus sp. | reverse complement strand
CGTCCCGCCTATGATGAAGGCCCGCCGCGACAAAACTCGGTTCTTTCCCGTTGCTCGCCAATCAAGTTTCGGCCGCTCAGAAAGAGAGCGCCCCTAAGCCCGATCCCTCGCCGCTTGCCTCTTTCTTCTCCCGGCAGTTGCGACTAAATAGCCCTCCGATCCCGCCTTTTCGTCTTTTTGCGCCCCGGTCGGCGCGGGAGCTTTTGATGGCCAAGGCCCGCACGCTTTACGACAAAATCTGGGACGATCACGTCGTCGAGACGGGCCCGGACAGTCCCAGCCTCATCTATATCGACCGCCACCTCGTCCATGAGGTGACGAGCCCGCAGGCCTTCGAGGGCCTGCGGATGGCCGGCCGCAAAGTCCGCGCGCCGGAAAAGACCCTCGCCGTGGTCGACCACAATATCCAGACGACCGACCGCTCCAAAGGAATCGCCGATCCCGAAAGCCGCCTTCAGGTCGAGCAGATGGCGGAGAACGCCCGCGAATTCGGCATCGAATATTACAACGAGCACGACCGCCGCCAGGGCATTGTCCATATTATCGGGCCGGAGCAGGGCTTCACTTTGCCGGGAACGACGATCGTGTGCGGCGACAGCCATACGTCGACGCATGGCGCTTTTGGCGCGCTCGCCCATGGCATCGGCACGTCGGAAGTCGAGCACGTGCTGGCGACGCAAACGCTGATCCAATCCAAGGCGAGGAATATGCGCGTGACCGTCGATGGCGCGCTCAAGGACAGGGTCACCGCCAAGGACATCATCCTGGCCATCATCGGCGAGATCGGCACGGCGGGCGGCACCGGCCATGTCCTTGAATATGCCGGCGAAGCGATCCGCGCCCTTTCCATGGAAGGGCGGATGACTGTCTGCAACATGTCGATCGAAGGCGGCGCGCGCGCCGGCATGGTCGCGCCTGACGAAAAGACTTTCGCTTTCCTCAAAGGCCGCCCGAAGTCGCCCAAAGGCGCGCTGTGGGACCAGGCCGTCGCCTATTGGGAGACTTTGCGCTCCGACGACGGCGCGCATTTCGACAAGGAGGTACGGCTCGACGCCGCCGCTTTGCCGCCGATCGTCTCCTGGGGCACGAGCCCGCAGGATGTCGTTTCGATCAATGGCGCGGTGCCGCGCGTCGAGGACGGCGCAACCGAGCAGAAGCGCGCCTCGATCAAGCGCGCGCTCGACTATATGGGCCTTAACGGCGGCGAGAGGATCACTGACATCCGGCTCGATCGCGTCTTCCTCGGCTCCTGCACCAACGGCCGCATCGAGGATCTGCGCGCCGCCGCCAAGATTGTCGAGGGACGCAAGGTCGCAGAAAGCGTCAACGCCATGGTCGTGCCCGGCTCGGGCCTGGTCAAGGAGCAGGCTGAAGCCGAGGGACTGGATAGGATATTCAAAGCCGCCGGCTTTGAATGGCGCGAGCCCGGCTGTTCGATGTGCCTTGCGATGAACCCCGACAAGCTCTCGCCCGGCGAACGCTGCGCCTCGACCTCCAACCGCAACTTCGAGGGTCGGCAGGGGTACAAGGGCCGCACGCACCTCGTCTCGCCGATCATGGCCGCGGCCGCCGCGATCGCCGGACGTTTCGTCGATGTGCGCGAGTGGCGGTGAGGCGGCCTTCGACTCGACGAGCCTGAGGACAGCGGCATCGTCTCCCGGCGGCCAAACCTGAAAGCCTCCGTCAGACGATCTTCCGCGCGAAACCGGCCGCCTTCTCTATCGCGACATTGGCTTCTTCGAGCCGCGGGCTGTACATCATGAAGCCGTGGTGCACGCCTTCATGAATGACGAGTTCGTAATCCGCCTCGGCCGCGTCGAGGCGTTCGGCGAGGGCCAGCGTGTCGCTGAGCAATACGTCGAGGCCGGCGGCGTTGAGGAACAAGGGCGGGAGCTTGGCGAGCATGGCCTCGCTCGCCTCGACCGGGGCGACGAGCGGATCGGCGCGCGCTTCGGGCGACGCGTACCAATTCCAGAATTGCTCCATCCGCGTCCGCGTCAGTCCGTAGCCTTCGGCGAAGCGCTTCGCGCTCAAGCTGTCGAGATCGGCCGTATAGGCGCCATAGAAGCACAAGAGCCCATCGGGCGCGGGCCGGGCGGCCTGGATTTCGTGAAGGGCGAGCGCAAGCGCGAGATTGGCGCCGGCGCTGTCGCCGGCGGCGATGAACGGATCTTGCCGGTTGCCGGCGAGCCAGCGCCAGGCGGCGACGCAATCCGTCAAACCTGCCGGAAAGGGATGTTCCGGGGCGAGACGATAGTCGACGCTGAGAACGCAAAGGCCCGTGCGGACCGCCAGCAATCTCGCCAGCCTTCGATGCGTATCGAGATTGCAGACCGCCCAGCCGCCGCCGTGAATATAGAGGAGCGCCCCGGCGCGCGCGCCCGTCGGCGCCATCCATTCGCACGCTATCGGACCCGCCGGGCCGGCGACTTCAATCCGCCTCGTCTCGGCAAGTTGCGGCTGATCGACGTTCCAGCGCTCGTTGAGCTTGACGATGAGGCGGCGCTGTTCGTCGATCGGCAGCGTCTCCGGATTGGGAAAGTTTGCGTCCTCCTCCTCGATCCATGCCCACAGAGCCTCCATCTCGGCCGTACGCTTAGCGTCCGGGCCGATGAGGCGGCCGATGTCGATGACGGGCTTGGAGCTCATCGCGTCCTCAAAAGCATTTGGTCGGCCATCGTGCCGCCTTCCCTCGCCTTGCGCCAGAGCGCCGCGGCGGCTATGCGGAAATCATGCGCGCCGGCGGCCTCATCATCGATGAAAGCGAGATCATCGAGAACTTTGTTCGCGCCTCCGGTCCCGGCGGCCAGAACGTCAACAAAGTCGCAACAGCCGTCGAACTGCGTTTCGACGCGCGGCGCTCGAAGAGCCTGCCGGACGACGTATCGGCCCGCCTGCAACGCCTCGCCGGCTCACGGCTGACGCAGGACGGCATCCTCGTCCTCTTCGCTCAGCGCTTCCGCAGCCAGGACCGCAACCGCGCAGACGCGCGCGAAAGGCTGGCCGCGTTGCTCATCAAAGCGCAGGAGCGCCCAGCCGTGCGCCGGCCGACGCGCCCGACCCTGGCCTCAAAAGAGAGGCGTCTCGAATCGAAAGGGCGCCGGAGCCACGTGAAGTCCCTGCGCCGCGGCAAGCCGGAGATGGATTGAGCGCCGCGCGCCTGCGCCTTCTCCCCTTGCCGGAGCAGGAGCGCTATTCCCTGAATATCTTCCCCGGATTCATCAGATTGCGCGGATCGAAGGCCAGTTTCACCCGCCGCATCAAGTCCAGCGTCGCCGCCGGATGCTCCTCTTCGAGATAAGGCGCCTTTTTCTGCCCGACGCCGTGCTCGCCGGTGCACGTGCCGCCCATTTCCAAGGCGCGATGGACCAGGCGGCTGGAGAAGGCTTCGCCGCGCGCGATATCGGCTGGGTCGTTCACGTCGATCAAAGGGCTCGTATGGAAATTGCCATCGCCGACATGGCCGACGATCGGCGCGATCAGCCCCGCCTCTTCGATGTCGCGCTGCGTCGCTTCCACGCAATCGGCGAGCCGCGAGATCGGCACACAGACGTCGGTTGCAAAGGGCTTTGCGCCGGGACGCAACGGCAGGATTGCCCAATAGACGTCGTGACGCGCCTGCCAGAGCTTGGTGCGCTCCTCGGGCCTGGTCGCCCAGGCGAAGGGCCCGCCGTCGAATTCCGCCGCGATTTCGCCGAAGCGACGAGATTGCTCGGAAACTCCGGCTTCCGTACCGTGGAACTCGACGAAGAGCATCGGCGTCTCGGGCAACGTCAGTTTCGAATAGGCGTTGCAGGCCTTCACCTGCAAAGCGTCGAGCAATTCGATGCGCGCGACGGGCAGGCCCGACTGGATCGTCGCGATCGTCGCATCGCATGCGGCGCGAACGCTTTTGAACGGGCAATGGCCCGCCGCCATGGCCTCGGGAACGCCATAGAGGCGAAGCGTGACCTCGGTGATGACGCCGAGCGTTCCCTCCGAGCCGACGAAAAGGCGGGTCAGATCGTAGCCGGCCGAGGATTTCTTGGCCCGGCTGGCCGTCGTCGCCACGGCGCCGTCGGCGGTCACGACTTTGAGCGACAGGACATTGTCCTTCATCGTGCCGTAGCGCACGGCGTTGGTGCCGGAGGCGCGCGTCGCCGCCATGCCGCCGATCGAAGCGTCGGCGCCGGGATCAATCGGGAAAAAGAGGCCGGTGTCTCGAAGGTACTCGTTCAAGAGCTTTCGCGTCACGCCCGGCTCGACCACGCAATCCAAATCCTCGGCATGGACTTCGAGCACGCGGTTCATGCGCGAAATATCGATCGAGACGCCGCCGTGCGGCGCATTGAGATGGCCTTCGAGGGACGTGCCGGTTCCGAAAGCGATGACCGGCGCGTCATGCTTGGCGCAGACCCTGACCGTATCGACGACGTCCGCAGTCGTCTCGGCGAAGATGACCGCATCCGGCGGCTGGTTCGCAGTCCAGGTCAGCGTATGGCCGTGTTGTTCGCGCGCGGCCTGCGAGGTGACGAGCTTGTTGCCGAAACGAGCGGCGAGATCGCGCGTCAGCGCCTCGACGATGGCGGGTGGCAGGCGACCGTCGCGGCGGCGGAGCT
>DASZFX010000350.1:0-12499 GCA_035939375.1 Roseiarcus sp. | reverse complement strand
GGGGCTCGGCGGCGAAACAATCGCCTCGATGAAGATCGGCGAGCCGCGGATGGTTGGTCCTTACGAAGTGACAATCGAAGCCATCGAGCCTCGCACAGGGCCGAACTATCGCGATCTCGTGGCCAAAGCCGCGATCCGCAGCGGCGGCGCGCTGGTTGCAACCGTCGAATCCTCGAAACGCTTTTTCCCAGCGCGGCAGATGTCGACGACCGAGGCCGGCATCGTCACGCTGAATCTCGGTCAGGTCTACATATCGATCGGCGACCAAAGCGCCGGCGCGATTGCGGCGCGGCTCTATTGGAAGCCGCTCGTCTCGTTGATCTGGATCGGGGCCTGCATCATGGCGTTTGGCGGCGCCTTGTCGCTCGCCGACCGGCGCTTGCGCATCGGCGCGCCGGCCCGCGCCAAGGCCGCTCTCGCGGCGCAGCCAGCCGGGACGTCTTAGATGGCGCGCGCGGCGACCTTTGCGCTTGCGTTCGCCGCGCTCTGCGCGATCACGACGGCCCATGCGGTCCAGCCGGACGAAATGCTCCCCGATCCCAAGCTCGAAGCGCGCGCCCGCGATCTTTCGGCCGGGCTTCGCTGCATGGTCTGTCAGAACCAATCGATCGACGATTCCGACGCTACGCTCGCCCATGACATACGCGTTTTGATCCGCGAGCGTCTCGCCAAAGGAGAGAGCGACGAGGCGATAAAAACCTTTCTCGTCTCGCGCTACGGCGACTTCATCCTGCTCAGGCCGCCGCTGAAAATGACCACCCTTCTCCTTTGGGGCGGCCCGCCGCTGATCCTTCTGCTCGGGGCGGCCTCGGTGTTTGCAGGGATCCGCCGGCGCTCTCGGTCCAATCTGTCGCCGCCGCCTTTGACGGCGGCCGAAGAGCGCCGCGTCGCCGCCTTATTGGACGATAAGCGCCTCTGAGGCGTTCGTTTTTAAGGCTCCTCCCGCGCCCGCGCCTTACCAAACCTTCATCTTCGCGCCATCGCCCCGTAAACGGCGCTGTTCCATCCTGCGCGCCATATCGACGGAACACTTCTGTTGGCGCCTTTTAAATGGAGACACGAATGCGCTTGCTCAATCGTCCAGGCTTCAATTCCCGCACCTTGAGGGGGGCGCTCCTCGGCGCTGTCGCCCTTGCCGCGATCGGCGGCCTCAGTCTCGAAGGCTTCTCTTCTTATCCGGCGCTCGCCCAGGCCACGGCCATCCAGCCGACCCAGCCCTCGGGACCGGCCTCTTTCGCCGATGTCGTCGATCACGTGAAAGGCGCGGTGGTTTCGGTCAAGGTTACCGTCCAGGGCGAATCCACGGACATGTCGAGCGGCCCGGACCTCACGCCGGGCAGCCCGCTTGACCGCTTCTTCCGTCAATTCGGCCAGGGCGTCGATCCGTTCGGCGATGAAGGCGACGGGCCGAGCCCGCGCATGCCGCATCGTCACCCGCATCATCTCGAGATGGCGCAAGGTTCCGGGTTCTTCATTTCGGCCGATGGCTATATCGTCACGAACAACCACGTCGTCGACCACGCGACCGACGTGACGGTGACGACGACCGACGGCAAGGCCATTCCGGCCAAAGTCATCGGGACCGACCCCAAGACCGATCTTGCCTTGCTGAAGGTCAAGGAAGGCGGCGACTATCCTTACGTCAAATTCGCCAACAAGGCGCCGCGGGTGGGCGACTGGGTCATTGCGGTCGGCAATCCCTTCGGCCTTGGCGGCACCGTCACCGCCGGCATTGTCTCGGCGCGCGGCCGCGACATCGGCTCGGGACCCTATGACGATTTCCTGCAGATCGATGCGCCGGTCAATCGCGGCAATTCCGGCGGCCCGAGCTTCAACAATGAGGGCGAAGTGGTCGGCGTCAACACCGCGATCTTCTCGCCATCCGGCGGCAGCGTCGGCATCGGCTTCGCCATATCGAGCGACGTCGTCCAGAGCGTCGTCGATCAGCTGAAGACGAACGGCGCGGTCGCGCGCGGGTGGCTCGGCGTCGAGATTCAGGCCGTGACCTCGGATATCGCCGACAGTCTGGGCGTCAAGGAGACCGGCGGCGCGCTCGTCGCCGGGGCGCAGAAAAATTCGCCCGCCGCAGCGGCCGGGGTGAAGGCCGGCGACGTCATCGTCAAGCTGAACGGCGACGCGGTCGCCAATCCGCACGACCTGGCCCGCAAGGTCGCCGCGCTTGGACCCAAGAAATCGGCCGATCTGACGATCTTGCGCGACGGAGCGACCCAGACGATCTCGGTGACGCTCGGCCAGATGTCCACCGACAACAAGCAGGCGATGAGCGAGGCGGCGCCCGACAACAGCTCTGCCAAGGCTGACGATGCGGCCAAGACCGAACTCGCCAAGCTCGGCCTGACGCTGGCCCCCGCCGGCGCCGGCAAGAACGGCGTCCTGGTGTCGGAAATCGACCCGGATGGCGCTGCGGCCCAGAAGGGCCTGCAGCAGGGCGACGTCATCCTCGACGCCGGCGGCAAGCCGGTCGCGCGCCCGAGCGACGTCTCGGCGGCCTTCGCCGCCGCCAAGAGCGAGGGCCGCAAGGCGGTGCTGCTCCGTGTGAAATCAGGCGAGGACGTGCGGTTCATCGCCCTCTCGACCCAGGCGGCCACCTGACCGCTTGAGGAGCCTCCGGCGCGCGCGCCCGCCCCTGGCGCGTCGCCGGTCAAAGCGGCGGCAGGTCAGGCTTTTCGAGCCTGGCCTGCCGTTTTCATTTGGGAGCCGCTATATGTCCTCCATGCGCATTCTCATCATCGAGGACGACCGCGACGCGGCGGCCTATCTCGTCAAGGCGTTTCGGGAGGTCGGCCATGTCGCCGACCACGCCGCCGACGGGGTGACGGGCTATGACCTCGCTCGCGAGGGGGGCTATGACGTCGCCATCGTCGACCGCATGCTGCCGAAGATGGACGGGTTGTCGCTGATCGGGGCTCTGCGGGCGCAGAATGTCGACACGCCGACCCTCATTCTCTCGGCGCTCGGCCAGGTCGATGACCGGGTCAAGGGACTGCGCGCCGGCGGCGACGATTATCTCGCCAAGCCTTACGCCTTTTCGGAATTGCTCGCCCGCGTCGACGCCCTGGCGCGGCGCAGGCCCAAAGGGGCGAGCGAGGAGACGGTCTATCGCCTCGCCGATCTTGAACTCGATCGCCTCTCCCACAAAGTGACGCGCAGCGGCGTCGAGATCGCCCTGCAGCCGCGTGAGTTTCGCCTCCTCGAATATCTCTTGCAGCACGCCGGCAAGGTCGTGACCAGAACCATGCTCCTCGAAAGCGTCTGGGACTATCACTTCGATCCGCAGACCAATGTGATCGACGTACATGTTTCGCGCCTTCGGGCCAAGATCGACAAGGATTTCGATCCGCCGCTGCTCCACACCGTACGCGGCGCTGGATACATGATACGTGATAGCGCTCGGTAAGCTTTTCCGCACGACGGCTTTCAAGCTGTCCCTGGCCTTTCTGGCGCTGAGCGCGGTCGCAGCCGGCTTGGTCCTGAGCATCGTCGCTTTCGAGGTCACAGCGCTCGTCGACGACGAAAACAGGCAGACGATCGCGGCGGAGGCGGACGGGCTTTCCGAGCAATATGAGCAAGGCGGCATCCGTCGGCTAGGCCATGTCATCGAGCAGCGGACGCGCGAGCCGGGCTCTTCGCTGTACCTATTGACCAATTTCGCCGGCGAGACGCTGGCTGGCAATATCGAGCGCCTGCCGGCGGGCGTGCTCGACAAACCCGGTTTCATTGAGACGCCTTATGAGACGGCCGACGACTCCACGGCCGACCGGCGCGCGCTGGCGCGGATTTTCGTTCTGCCCGGCGGCTTTCGCCTGCTGGTCGGCCATGATTTGCGCGATCGCGCCCGCATCGGCGCCGTCATGGTGCGGGCTTTGGCGATCTCGCTGATCTGCCTGGCCGCGCTCGGCGCCCTCGGCGGGCTCTTCGTCGCGCGGCGCGTCTTGCGCCGCATCGATGGGATGAGCAACGCCTCGCGGGCGATCATGGCCGGCGATATGTCGGAGCGCCTGCCGGTCTCCGGCTCGGGCGACGAACTCGATCGCCTCGCTGAAAATCTCAATGACATGCTGACGCGCATCGGCGCGTTGATGGTGAGCTTACGCGAAGTTTCCGACAACATCGCCCACGATCTGCGCACACCCCTGACGCGGCTGCGCAACCACGCCGAGGCTGCGCTGCGTCAGGAAGGCGACAGCAAAGCCTATCGCGCCGCGCTCGAACGCACGATCGAGGAATCCGACGGCCTGATCCGGATTTTCAACGCGCTTTTGATGATCGCGCGCGCCGAAGCCGGCGCCGATCGTTCCGCCTTGATCGATTTCGACGTCGGCGAAGCGGCGCGCGGCGTCGTCGAACTTTACGAGCCGGCGGCCGACGACGTCGGCGCGACGCTCAAGGCGGATATCGAATCCGGCGTCATCGTCCGCGGCAATCGCGAGCTTCTGGGTCAAAGCATCGCCAATCTCCTCGACAACGCGTTGAAATACGGCGCGCCTGAACCCGTTCTCGCGCTCGCGCCGCCGACAGCGCCCGGCGAAGAGGCGCGTCCCGCCGCGCCCCTGCGCGACGTGGAAATCGTGGTGCGCCGCGCCGGCGAGATGGTCGAGATCGTCGTCGCTGATCACGGCCCGGGCATCGATGCAGCGGATCGCTCCCGCGTCTTCGATCGCTTCGTTCGCCTCGAAGGCGCGCGCTCGCGCCCCGGCTCGGGTCTCGGCCTCTCGCTCGCTGCGGCGGTAGCTCATCTGCATGGCGGCGCCGTGCGCCTCGAGGACAATGTCCCGGGCTTGCGCGTCGTCATCAGCCTGCCGGCGGCGCGCCCCGCCTCATTGCGCGAACCGGCGCGGAAGGCGCAGGCCGCCAGCGCGACGGCGCTTTCGTGAGGCAAGCGCTCGCCGAGCGCATCGTCGCCGCGCCGCGCCTCGCCCAAGCCGCCGTCGCCAGGCGGCGGCTCGCCAGCTTCCTCGCCGAAGCATCGGCGTCGGCGCTCGCGCCGCTTGTCGAGCGCGCGCCGGTACGCGATCTGCTGCTCGGCCTCGCCGATCACTCGCCCTATCTATGGACGCTTGTTACGGAGGACGCCGCTCGCTTTGCGCGTCTCCTCGCTGCGCCGCCTGAGGCCTCGCTGGAAGGGCTGATCGCCGCAATCGCGGTTCGAAGCGGCGACGACGAAGCCGAAACGATGCGCGTCTTGCGCAGGGCCAAACGCGAGACGGCTTTGCTTGTCGCCTTGGCCGATATCGGCGGCGCCTGGAGCCACGTTGATGTGACAGCGGCTCTGTCGCGCTTCGCCGACGGCGCGGTCTCCGCCGCCCTGCGCTTTCTGCTCAGAGACTACGCGCGCGCCGGGCGTCTGAACCTTGATCCCGACGCGGTCGATCCAGAGAAGGACAGCGGCATCGTCGTACTGGCGCTTGGCAAGCATGGCGCGGGCGAATTGAACTATTCGAGCGACGTCGATCTCATCGTTCTCTTCGATCAATTCGCCAAGAGCGCGCCCGCCGGCGTCGAACCCGGCCCGCTGTTTGCGCGTCTCACCAAGGCGCTCGCGCGCCTTCTTCAGCACCATACCGGCGACGGCTATGTGCTGCGCGTCGATTTGCGCCTTCGGCCCGACCCCGGCGCGACCGCCGTAGCGATGGCGATCTCCAGCGCTTACGCTTACTACGAAACGCTCGGTCAGAACTGGGAGCGCGCCGCGATGATCAAAGCGCGGCCGGTCGCCGGCGACAAGAGGCTCGGCGAAGAGTTCCTGCACGACCTTTCGCCGTTCATCTGGCGTAAGTATTTCGACTACGCCTCGATCGCCGACGTCCACGCCATGAAGCGTCAGATACACGCTTTTCACGGCCATGAGGAAGTGACCGCCGCCGGGCACGACGTCAAACTTGGGCGCGGCGGCATTCGCGAGATCGAGTTTTTCGTTCAAACGCAGCAGCTCATTTTCGGCGGCCGCCGGCCGCGCATGCGCGGGTCGCGAACCCTGGACATGCTGGCCGAATTGACGGACGACGGCTGGGTCAGCGCCGAGGCCGCCCGCGAAATGTCGCAGGCGTACGAGTTTCTGCGCCGCATCGAGCATCGCCTGCAGATGATCGCCGACGAACAGACGCAGCGCTTGCCGGACGAACCGCGCGAACTCGCCCGCTTCGCCAGGTTCTGCGGCTATGATCGACTCGATCGCTTCACCGGCGAATTGATCCGCCATCTGCGCCGCGTCGAGACCCATTACGCCCATCTCTTCGAACATGCGCCGGGATTGGACGCGAACGCCGGCAGCCTCGTCTTCACCGGCGTCGTCGACGACCCCGACACGCTGCAAACGCTGCGGCGCATGGGCTTTCACGAGCCTGAGCGGGCCGCCGAGACGATCCGCGGCTGGCATTTCGGCCGCCGCGCCGCAATCCAAAGCCAGCGCGCCCGCGAAGCCCTGACCGAGGCGACGCCCGCGCTGCTTGAAGCCTTCGCGGCTTCCGGCGATCCCGACGCGGCGCTGGCGACGCTCGATTCCGCGCTTGCCCGCATGGTCGCGGCCGTCGAGCTTTTTTCGATCCTTCGCTCGAACAACGAGCTGCGTCAGCTCTTCGCCGACATTCTCGGCAGCGCGCCGCGCCTCGCCAATGTCGTGGCGACCCGCCCGCATGTGCTCGACGGCGTGATCGATCCGGCGCGCGGCGCCAATTTCGACGACAAGGCGCTTGCCGCGCGGCTCGAAGCCTTTCTGGCCGGCGCTGCGACATTCGAGAACGTGCTCGATCGCGTCCGCGACTTCGCCGCCGAGGACATGTTCTTGATCGGCGTCAAGCTTCTCTCCGGCGCGCTTGACCCCGATCGCGCCGGCCGCGCCTATAGCGCGCTCGCCGAGGGCATCGTCGCGGCGCTGCTCGAACGCGTCAGCGAAGCTTTCACGGCCGAACACGGGCGCGTGCCAGACGGCCGCGTCGCCCTCATCGGCATGGGCAAGCTTGGTTCGCGCGAAATGACTGCGACCTCCGATCTCGATCTCATCTTGATCTATGACTTTCCTCCCGGCGCCGAGTCGGACGGGAAGCGGCCGCTGGCGGCGGGGCTCTACTATACGCGGCTGACGCAGCGCCTTGTCTCGGCGCTCACCGCGCCGACCAAAGCAGGTCGCCTCTATGAGGTCGATCTGCGGCTGCGCCCGTCCGGGCGCAAGGGGCCGCTGGCGACGCAGTTTCGCGGCTTTGCGCGCTATCAGCGCGAGGAGGCCGAGGCCTGGGAGCATATGGCGCTGACCCGGGCTCGGGTAATCGCCGGCGACGCCGGTCTCGCCAAGGAGATCGATCGCTCGATCGACGGCGTTTTGCGAGAGCCGCGCGATCGCGCCGCCCTGATCAAACACGTGCGGGAGATGCGGGCGCTGGTCGCCCAAGAGAAGGGCGACAAGGACCCGTGGGACTTGAAACTCGTCGCCGGCGGCTTGCTCGACATCGAATTTGTCGCGCAATTCCTCGTCCTCGCTGAGGCCGCGGCTCACCCACAGATTCGCGACGTTTCGACCCGCGCCATCATCGCCAAGGCGGGCGCGGCGGGTCTGATCACGCCCGACGAGGCCGTCGCGCTTGTCGGCGCGCATCGGTTGTTCACCGACACGACGCAATTGATGCGGCTATCGATTGACGGCCCCTTCGATCCGTCGAAAGCCGCCCGCGGCGTGACGCGCCGCATCGCCGCCGCGGCGGCGATGCCGGATATCGGCGCGCTGGACGGGGCGATCCGCCAGGCGCGAGAAGAAGTACGCCACGCCTTCGAGGGGATCATCCTCGCGCCGCCGCGCTCCGCGCGGTTGGCGAGGCGGGGGGAGGGCGGGCGCGGCGACAGGCCGAGCCGCGTGGAATGACCGGGAGGTCTGCCGATGGAAGAAGAAAATACGATCCTGGTCGAAGATCGCGCCGTCGGACCTCAGGCCCGCTATCGCGTCGTCACATTGAATCGGCCGCAGCGGCTGAACGCTTTTGTCGCGCCGATGCATCACGCCTTGAAGCGGGCCTTGGTCGAGGCGGAGCGCGACGCCGCCTGCCGCGCGATCCTCCTCACCGGCGCCGGACGCGGTTTCTGCGCCGGCCAGGATCTTTCCGAACGCGTCATGAGCGGGAACGGACCCCCGCCCGATCTCGGCGCCACGCTCGATGGGCTCTACAATCCTTTGATCCGGCGCCTGCGCGCCATGCCGCTGCCGGTCGTCTGCGCGGTGAATGGACCGGCCGCCGGCGCAGGCGCCAATGTCGCCCTCGCCTGCGACATCGTGCTCGCCGCCCGTTCGGCGACTTTTCTTCAGGCCTTCGCGCGGATCGGCCTTTCGCCCGACGCGGGCGGCACCTTCTTTCTGACCCACATGCTCGGTCCGGCGCGCGCCCGGGGCCTGGCCATGCTCGCCGAGCCGCTCAGCGCCGAAAAGGCCGAGGCTTGGGGCCTCATCTGGAAAGCGGTCGAAGACGACGCGCTGATGGAGGAAGCCCACGCGATCTGCGCGCGGCTCGCTCTAGGCTCGGGCGCCGCCCTGGCCGCGATCAAGCAAGGCGTCGAGGCGGCTGCGACCAACAGCCTGACGAAACAGCTCGACGTCGAGCGCGATCTGCAGCGCCAATTGGGTCGCGCCCTCGACTACCGCGAAGGCGTGCGCGCCTTTCTCGAGAAGCGGCCGGCGAAATTCCCAAAACGTATTTAACGCGGTCGAGCGGGGCTGGCGCTTCGCTTCTGTACGGCAGCTGGCGCCTCAGGGCTCCATGATCCGTATCGGCTTGCCGTCGAGCCAGGCGCGAATGTTCTCGACCGTCTCGCGATAGTAGATGTGATACGATCCTTCCGTGACGTAGCCGACATGCCCGGTCGCGACGACATTGTCGAGCGTGCGGAAAGGGTGATCCTCGGGTAAGGGCTCGATGTCGAAAGTGTCGAGCGCGGCGCCGCCGATGCGTCGATTTCTCAACGCATCGATCATGGCCTCTTCGACGACGATCGGACCGCGCGAAGTATTGACGAGGATGGCGTCCGGCTTCATCAGCGACAAGGCGCGGGCGTCGACGAGCCCGCGCGTTCGCGCCGATAGCCGCAAATGCACGCTGACAAAGTCGCCGAGGCGGAACAGATCGTCCTTTTCGACGCGCCGGGCGCCAGCGGCTGCGGCGCGCGCGTCGTCGAGATTCTCGCTCCAGGCGATCACCTCCATGCCGAAAGCCTTGCCATAACGCGCCATGGTCGCGCCGATCCCGCCAAGCCCGATGAGCGCTAAAGTGGCGCCGGCGAGATCGCGGCCGATCGTGGTCTGCCAGCGGCCTCGGCGCATCGCGTCGAACTCGGCCGGCAGGCGTCGCGCGGCGGCGAGGAGGAGCGCCCAGGTCAGTTCCGGCGCGGCCGTCGCCGAGCCGCCGGTGCTGCAGACGAGGATTCCGGCTTCGCGCGCCGCCTGAACGTCGATCGCTGAATTGCGTTGCCCGGTGCTGACGATCAGCTTCAGCTCGGGCAGCCGGGCGATGAGCGCGCGATCGATGCGCGTTCGCTCGCGCATCGCGCAAATGATGGCGCAGGGCGCGAGGCGTTCGACAAGGCGGTCCGGCTCGACGACATGGTCGTGGTGGACCTGGAGTTCGACGTCGCCCAACGCCGACCAGTCCGCCGAGCGCAGCGCAACCTTCTGATAGTCGTCGAGAATGGCAATGGCGACGCGTCGGCTCATGGCGGCCCTCGCGCGCCAGTATGCCACGGGGCGTCAGGACGCGTCAGTCGAAATCCTCAAAAAAAGCGCGCCTCAGCTCGCCGCCTTGAGCGTCGCCGCGGGCGCCGAAAAATCGAGCTCGGCCGCCGGACGAGGCCGCGAAAGCATGAAGCCCTGGGCGAGGGTGCAGCCGGCGGCGCGAAGCAACTCGAATTGTTCGCGCGTCTCCACGCCCTCGGCCGTGGTGCGAATGCCGAGCGTCCTGCTCAATGTCGTCACCGCGCTGACGATCGCCGCGCAATCCTCGCGCGTGGACATGTCGCAGACGAAGGACCGGTCGATCTTGATCGTATCGAACGGAAACATCCGCAAGTAGCTCAGCGAAGAGAAGCCCGTGCCGAAATCGTCGAGGACGATGGCGACCCCGAGCTCCTTGAGGCTGCGCAACAGCGCCAAATTATAGGCGTTCTGGGTGAGCAGCACGGATTCGGTGATCTCCAGCTCGAGCCTCTCCGGCGCGAGTCCCGAATCGGCGAGGGCGCCGCGCACGATCGCGAGAAGATTGCCGCGCTTGAACTGGGCGGCGGAAAGATTGACGGCGAGCTTGAGGTTCGCCGGCCATTTGGCCGCCTGAGTGCAGGCGGTCCTCAGCACCCATTCGCCGATCGGAACGATCAGGCCCAGCTCTTCAGCAAGTGGAATGAATTGATCCGGCCGCACCATGCCGCGCTCCGGATGGATCCAACGAACCAACGCTTCGGCGCCGCAGATCATGCCGCTCTCGAAGCTGAAGACCGTTTGGTAGTAGACTTCGAATTCGCTATTGGCGAGCGCCCGGCGCAGATCGGCCTCGAGTGCGTGACGCGAGCGCGCTTCGACATCCATCGCGAGTTCGAAGAAACGATAGTTGTTGCGCCCGTCGGATTTCGCCCGGTACAAGGCGAGGTCGGCGTTCTTCATCAATTGGCCGGCCTCGCCGCCGTCCTGAGGCCCGAGCGCGATGCCGGCGCTCGCCCCGATGTTGATCTGGTGACCGTCGATCTCGTAGGGCGCGCTGAGATTGCGCAAGATGCGCTTGGCGAGCGAGACGCTATGGTCTATCGCATGACCGTCGAGCGTCTGCAGCACCGCGAATTCGTCGCCCCCGATGCGCGCGACCGTGTCGATGTCGCGCGTCGATTTGCGCAAGCGTTCGGCCACTTTGCGCAGCAGCAGGTCGCCGACCGGATGGCCAAGAGAGTCGTTCACATCCTTGAAATGGTCGAGATCGATGATGAAGACCGCAAATCCGTCGGTCGAGCGACGCGTGCGCGCAAGTTCATACTCGATGCGCTCGATGAATTGCGAACGGTTGACGAGATCGGTCAGCGCGTCATGCTGCGCCATATAGGCGACTTTTTCCTCGGCGCGGCGGCGCTCGGAAATATCTTCATGCGTAACCAGCCAGCCGCCGTTGGCCATCGGCTGGTCGACGATGTTGATCGTGCGCCCGTCCGCCGTGGCGCCGATATGACTTTTGATCTCGCCGGTGGCGACGATCGCCAGAATGGCGGCGACGTAGTGATCGACATCGCCTCTGAAGAGACCGACGTCGCGGCGATGCTCGATTAACCGACGCAAGGTGCAGCCGGGTTTCACGATATGGGGCGAGAGCGCGTACATGCGCAGATAGGCTTGGTTGCATACGACGATCTCGGCCGCCGCATTGAACATGCACAGACCTTGGGACATGTTGTTGACGGCGTCGTCGAGATTCTGGTTTTGCGCTTTGAGCGCCAGCGTCTCGTTTCGCGCCGCGTCCCGCTCGGTCCGGGCGGCGGCGGCCGCGCGGGAAGCCAAGCTCGCCCACAACGCCAGGCCGCAGGCCACGAGCCCATTCACGCCGATAATTACGCCTAACGACATGTAAACAGATCCGACAAACTCGCAGGTCCGGCCGAAATTGGCGCGCAAACTTCCTTGAGCAAGCCGACCGGCCGCTTGTTGACTTAAGGACTATCGTCAAGCGACATTAAGCCTCGGTTAATTCGGCGGAATGGCGCGATTCGTCCGATGAGCCGAGCGCGCGACGCCGGCGCGAACGCCGGTCGCTGCAAAACGGGAAAACCGCCCGGATGCGATTAGGCCGGTTGACCGTTCGGCCTATTGTCCAGGGCGCTGAGCACCCTCTGGCGCGACAATTCGAGGAGGCTGCGCATCGCCTCGCCCGCCTCTTCGCCGCGGCGCGCAAGGATTGCGGAAAGGACGGCCTCATAGGGCGTCAGATCCATCGGTTGGCGTCCCGGGCTCTTCTGGGTAAGGGCGAAGGAGACGCGCAGCGCCGTCTTCACCGCGCCCCCAATCGTCACGAACAGACCATTGTGGGTGGCCGCGATAATGGCCAGGTGGAACTCGGTCTCGGCGCTCGCGGCCAATGCGGGCGTATGTAGCGTCGAGATCATATCGACGTGACAGCGGCGAATATGCTCGAGATCCTCGCCATCCCCGTCACGTGTCGCCAGGTAACAGGCGCGCGGCTCGAAGCACTGGCGCATCTCATAAAGATCTTCGACGATCCGTCGGTCGAATTGGGCATTGAGTCGCCAGGAGAGTACGTCGGGATCGAGCAGGTTCCAACTCGAAAACGGCAGGACGCGCGTGCCGATCTTCGGCGAAACCTCGATCAAGCGTTTGGCGGCGAGGTTCTTCACCGCTTCGCGGATCGTCGAGCGCGAGACGCCGTAGGCGAGGCAAAGCTCGCTCTCGATCGGCAGGGAATCGCCTGGCCTGAATTCTCCCGAAACGATGCGCGCGCCGACGATCCGAGCGACC
>DASZFX010000349.1:0-12888 GCA_035939375.1 Roseiarcus sp. | reverse complement strand
CTTCGGCCAGACGCTCGGCAACGCTTTGCGCCGCATCCTCCTTTCCTCCTTGCAGGGCGCCGCGATCACCTCGATCCATATCGACGGCGTGCTGCATGAATTCTCGTCGATCCCCGGCGTGCGCGAGGACGTCACCGACATCGTCCTCAACGTCAAGGACATCGCCATCAAGATGCATGGCGAGGGTCCCAAGCGCCTGGTGCTGAAGCGTCATGGGCCCGGCGTCGTGACTGCGGGCGAAATCCAGACCAGCGGCGACATCCAGATTCTCAATCCCAACCTGCCGATCTGCACGCTGGACGAGGCGGCCGAAATCCGCATCGAATTCTCAGTCACCACCGGCAAGGGTTATGTGCCGGCCGAGCGCAACCGCGCCGAGGATTCGCCAATCGGTCTGATGCCGATCGACAGCCTGTTCTCGCCGGTCCGAAAGGTCTCGTACCGCGTCGAGAACACCCGCGAAGGCCAGGTGCTCGACTACGATAAGTTGATCATGACGATCGAGACCAACGGCGCGATCACGCCGGAGGATTCGCTCGCCTATGCAGCGCGCATCTTACAGGATCAGCTCGGCGTCTTCGTCAATTTCGAGGAGCCGCGTCGCGAGGAGGCCGCCCAGGCGATCCCAGAGCTCGCCTTCAACCCGGCTCTCCTCAAGAAGGTCGACGAACTCGAATTGTCCGTGCGCTCGGCCAATTGCCTGAAGAACGACAATATCACCTATATCGGCGACCTCATTCAGAAGTCTGAAGCCGAAATGCTACGCACGCCGAATTTCGGCCGCAAGTCGCTGAACGAGATCAAGGAAGTGCTCGCCCAAATGGGCCTGCACCTCGGCATGGAAGTGAGCGGCTGGCCGCCGGAGAATATCGAGGATTTGGCCAAGCGCTTCGAGGAGCACTACTGACAAGCGACCAGAGTATGAGATAGGGAACGGCGAAGAGCTTATGAATCTTCGTCGTTCGCCACAAAAAAAGACGGCCGTTCCTTGGCACGGCGGCCGAACAAAGGAGAGCCGACATGTACCATGGACGCGCAAAGCGCCGTTTCAACCGCACCGCTGAACATCGCGTGGCGATGTTCGCCAATATGGCCCAAGCCCTCATCAAGCATGAGCAGATCGTCACCACTTTGCCAAAAGCGAAGGACCTTCGACCGGTGGTCGAGAAACTCGTCACGCTCGGCAAGCGCGGCGACCTTCACGCCCGGCGCCTGGCGATCTCGCGGCTGCGCGACGTCGCCCTGGTCAGGAAGCTCTTCGACGTGATCGGACCGCGCTACAAGACGCGCAACGGCGGCTACACCCGCGTCGTCAAGGCCGGCTTCCGCTACGGCGACAACGCTCCGCTCGCGGTGATCGAGTTCGTCGATCGCGACGTCGAGGCCAAGGGCAAGGATTCCGGCCCGACAGTCGAAAAGAAGGTCGATGCCGAGGCGCAGGCCTAAGCGCTGGCTTCGGCTCTTTCGGTCAGAATGGTCGAATGGAAGGCGGCGCTGCTCGTCGGCGCCGCCTTTATGCGTTGGCGTCTTGAGGATGCGGCTTCATCATCGTGAGCCAAGGCGCAGCACAAGACCGGCTCGCCGCCTCTCATGCCGCTTCTTCAATCCCGTCGAATGCATGTTCGGGAATATCGAGGTTGCGCGATCCGTCGGCTGCAATGACGAGCGTGATCGGGCGATGCGGATGGCGGTCGTGGCTGTCGCGGCGCGGCTCGGCGAGCGGCTCTTCGACGACCATGGGCGCCTCGAGATCGGTCCCCTTGTCGAGCGGCGATTCCCAAGGGGATGGTCGCGGACAGCGATCGCCCGGACGCCGTTTGATCAGGCTGAATTTTCCGGTGAGGAGCTTGAAGAAGAAGGCGGACCCCTCGATCAGGACATCGGCGACAAGAATGAGACCCAAGCCGAAACCGGCCAGGTGAAGGAATTGATCGGCAGACATGAACCGGCCCATTTCCGCCGGGACGCTTGAGGATGAAAAAGCCGTCGCTGCTGATTGAGGACGAAGCGTCCAGACATTTGAGCTTTACGGGACGGCGCCGCTTTGCTTCGCCGCAGGCGCGTTGTATGGGTCCGCCGATCGGCCACTCAACGGAGTAAAACTTTGCCGCGGGTTGCTCTTTTGGCGCTCCTTGCTCTCGTCGTCGCGCCGGTTGCGGCGCCCGCCGCCGAGAAAGTTGTTCCGCAATCGCTCGCCGAGGTCCATCTGTCCTTTGCGCCGGTCGTCAAGAAGGTCCGCCCCGCCGTCGTCAATGTCTATGCTTCGCGCATAGAGACGCGGCCGCAGAACCCGCTTTTCGATGACCCGATCTTCCGCCATTTCTTCGGCGATCAGGGCGGGAGCGGGCGCACCGCGCAATCGCTTGGCTCTGGCGTAATCGTTGATCGTACAGGGCTCGTGGTGACCAACAATCACGTTATCGAAGGCATGACCGAAGTGAAGGTCGCGCTCGCCGATCACCGCGAATTCGAGGCGAAAATCATGCTGCGCGATCCACGCAGCGATCTTGCCGTCTTGAAGATCAAGGACAGCGGCGACGATTTTCCAGTGCTGGAGCTTGGCGATTCCGATGCGATCGAGGTCGGCGATTTCGTCATCGCCATCGGCAATCCGTTCGGCGTCGGCCAAACGGTGACGCAAGGCATCGTCTCGGCGCTGGCGCGCACCCAGATCGGCATCAACGACTATGGTTTCTTCATCCAGACTGACGCCGCCATCAATCCCGGCAATTCGGGCGGCGCGCTCGTCGATCTTGACGGGCGCCTCGTCGGCATCAATTCGGCGATCTATTCGCGCTCCGGCGGCAGCATCGGCATCGGCTTCGCCATCCCCGTCAACATGGTCAAGAGCGTGATCGCCGCCGCCAAGGGCGGTGGCGGCTCGGTGCGTCGTCCATGGCTCGGCGCGACGTTGCAGAATGTATCGCAAGACATCGCCGAATCGCTCGGCCTAAACAGGCCGGTCGGCGCTGTCGTCGCCAGCGTCGTCGAGAACGGACCTGCGGCCGAGGCCGGCCTCAAGCGCGGCGACGTCATCACTGCGGTGGACGGCCAGGAAGTGGACGATGGCGGCGGCGTCGGCTTCCGCCTCGGCGTCAAGCCGCTCGGCGGATCGGCGAGGCTCACTGTGCTGCGGGCCGGCAAGACCAGCGATCTTTCGCTGCATTTGACCGCCGCGCCGGAGATCCCGCCGCGCGATCCCGTGAAGATCAAGACCCGCTCGCCTTTCGAAGGCGCGACTTTGGTCAATATCTCGCCGGCCGTGATCGAGGACATGTCGCTCGGGAACGCTTCGCACGGCGTCATCGTCGCCGAGGTCGATGAGGGCTCGACCGCCGCCGGCGTCGGCGTACAAAAGGGCGACGTCGTCATGACGGTCAACGGCCAGAAGATCGAGACGACGCGCGATCTCGAACACGCCACCGCCGCACGCGCGAACTACTGGCGGCTGACGATCCAGCGCGGCGCACAGGTCATCCAGACGGTGATCGGCGGGTAGCCTGCGCTCTTTGGGCGGTCCGTGGCGTTCGTCGGCCCAAGGCGAATGGCGCTTTCCGTTGTCGCTCGGCCGCGCTAGCATGAGCCTTGCGGCCATGCGGGGACGGCGATGATCTTCCGGCAATTGTTCGACAGCGTTTCGGGCACCTATAGCTATGTTCTCGCCAGCCGTCGCGGCGGCGAGGCGTTGATCATCGATCCTGTGCTGGAGAAGGTCGAGCGTTACTTGAAGCTTATGGAGGAACTCGACCTCAAACTGGTCAAGGCTGTGGATACGCATCTGCACGCCGACCACATCACCGGCCTTGGCGCGCTGCGCGACCGCACGCAATGCATCACCGTGATGGGCGAACAGAGCAAGGTCGACGTTGTCTCCATGCGCATCGGCGAGGGCGACCGGCTCACCGTCGAAGGGCTGAGCCTCGATGTCTTGTATACGCCGGGGCATACCGACGACTCGTACAGTTTCGTCATGGGCGATCGGGTTTTCACCGGCGACACGCTGCTGATTCGCGGCACCGGTCGCACCGATTTCCAAAACGGCAGCGCGCGGGAGCAGTACGAGAGTTTGCAGCGGCTGCTGCGCCTGCCGGACGAAACGATGGTCTTCCCCGCACATGATTATAAGGGCGATACGGTCAGCACCATCGGCGAAGAGAGGCGCTTCAACCCGCGTCTTCAGGTGAAGAACATCGACGAATACGCGGCTTTGATGGCCAGTCTCAATTTGCCGAACCCGAAGATGATGGATGTCGCGGTGCCGGCGAATATGCGCCAGGGCCTCCTGCAGGCGGAGATCGCAAGGCGCGGCTGGGCGTTGAGCGCGGATGAGGCGATGACGCTTCTGGGACGCCAGGATATTGCGCTCGTTGATCTGCGCGAGCGCGCCGAGCGGGAAAAGCAGGGCGTCATTCCCGGCTCGCTCCACGCGCCCTATTCCAATTTGCAGGAGAATATCCAACCGGGCGGCGTGCTGCACGAACTCGCAGCGGCAGCCAGCAAGGCGCTGCTGTTCTATTGCGCCTTCGGCGAGCGAAGCGCCATGGCCGTACAAGCGGCGCGGGACGCCGGCCTTGCCTCCGCCCGCCATATCGAAGGCGGAATTGGCGCGTGGAAAAACGCCGGAGGCCCCTGCGAAAGACACGGGCCCGATCGCTGACCTCCTGGCGACAGTCCGAAATTTGATCGCCGCGCCCCAGGTAACTGAGCGATCGTACGGAATCTCTTGGTCTTGGTCGGTCAAGGGCGTGGATGGCTTTGCTCCGCTCGCGTTGACGGCGTCGCGCCTCAGCCTGAAGTCATCGTCCCCTACAGCGACCGCGCAATGATCATCTTCATGATCTCGTTCGACCCGCCATAAATCTTCTGGATGCGCGAATCGACAAACATGCGGGCGATCGGATATTCGGCCATATAGCCGTAGCCTCCGTGCAATTGCAGGCAATCGTCGATCGTCTCGACCTGCCGATCCGTGCACCAATATTTGGCCATCGAGGCGGTCACCGTATCGAGGTCGCCGGCGATATGACGCTCGATGCACCAATCGACGAAGACGCGGGCGATGAGGGCTTCGCTCTTGCGCTCGGCGAGCTTGAAGGCCGAGTTCTGGAATTCGATGATCGGTTTGCCGAAAGCCTGACGCTGCTTGGCGTAGTCAACGGTGATCGCGACCGCATGCTCCATCGACGCCACTGCGCCGACGGCAAGGATCAGCCTCTCCTGCGGCAATTGCTGCATGAGTTGGGCAAACCCTTGGCCTTCTTCGCCGCCGAGGAGATTCTCCGGCGGTACGTCCACGTTTTCGAAGAAAAGCTCAGACGTGTCTGAGGCGTGGAGGCCAATCTTATCGAGATTGCGGCCGCGGCGGTAACCATCGGCGCCGCTCGTCTCGACAACGAAGAGCGATATCCCTTTCGCGCCCGGTTCGCCCGTACGCGCGACCACGATCACGAGATCGGCGAGCTGGCCATTGGTGATGAACGTCTTCTGGCCGTTGAGCAGGTAGACGTTGCCTTGGCGCTTTGCGCTCGTGCGTACGGCTTGCAGGTCGGAGCCCGCGCCGGGCTCGGTCATTGCGATCGCGCCGATGAATTCGCCGCTCGCCATTTTCGGCAGCCAGCGACGCCTTTGCTCTTCGGAGCCGTAGTTGAGGATGTAATGAGCGACGATCGCGCTATGGACGCTGACGGGCGTTCCAAGCTCCGGCGCCGTCGTGGCAAGGTCCTCCATCACGGCGGCCTCGGTCGCGAATGTCGCGCCGAGACCGCCGTAAGTCTCCGGCACGCTCGCCAGAAGCGCGCCCATGGCGCCAAGGCCGCGCCAGGCGTCACGATCCGTGATTTTGTTCTTGCGCCAGCCCTCGGCCCGAGGGGCGAGCTCGTTTTTCAGATAGCGTCGGAATTGGTCGCGGAAGACGTCGAGTTCCTCGGTCATCCATGAGGAGCGATAGGCCATGACGGGTGCTCGCTGAAGCGGATCGCGGCGAGACTAAAGCAAAGCGGATGTGACGGCCATGTCGACAGGCGGTGAACGATCGCCAACAAAACGCGTTAGGTGCGCGGGCGCCGGCACGCTTTCAAAAAAAGCCCCGCCGAAGCGGGGCCGCTTGCAGGGACGAATATAAGGTCTTCAGGCCGCTTTGCGCGCTGGTTTGCCGCGCGCCATGCGACGCTTGATCGAGTTCCACATCGCCTTGATTTCGCCGGCCGCCGCGCCGTCCGCGTTGATCTCGGTGACGCCTCTGCCGTAACGCGCCGCTTCTTGATAGTCGACGCGACTGAGGACGAGCGGGGTGATCAGGCCGCCCATGGCTTCGAGCGCAGCCGCGCCTTCTTCGACGCGGGCCGTCTGTTGCGCCGGCGGGCACTGGTTGA
This sequence comes from Roseiarcus sp., assembly GCA_035939375.1. Taxonomy (GTDB): domain Bacteria; phylum Pseudomonadota; class Alphaproteobacteria; order Rhizobiales; family Beijerinckiaceae; genus Roseiarcus. The sequence continues at coordinate 6,517 of DASZFX010000349.1, read as the reverse complement.
GCACGAAGACATATTCGGCGCGCATTTTTTTCAAGGTCGCGCGCGTAAGCTCGCTCGCCCAAAGATCGAAAATATTCGGGCGGGACGGAATGATGTTGAGGTCGGCGGCTTTCATCGCCGCCAAGGCTGCCGGGCTCTCGGCGCCGGCCGTGTCGATGATCGCCAAGGTGAAGTTGTTCTTCTCCAGCGCGGCGAGAGTCGCCGCGAGGCGCCCCGGCGCGACTGCGTTGACCGGCACGTCATCCGAACCCCGGGTCTTGGCCCAGCTGACCAGCGAGGCCTGCGGATCGAGATCGATGACGAAAACGCGCTCGCCGGCTTCTTTGGCGGCGACGGCGAGCGAGGACGCCAGAGTGCTTTTGCCTGAGCCGCCCTTTTGCGTAACGAAGGATATGATGCGCATAGACCCTAGCCTTTTCGAGTGGTTGCGCCTTCGCTCTACTCCCCCGGCGCTCTTGGTTAACGAATCTCTGCAAATTAAAGACTTAAATGCTAACGATTGGTTACCGACAAGTAGTTCGGCTCAATTGACATACGGGTCCTGATCATCTTCTAATGATTTGAAAAATCTACGGAAAATACGATGCTCGACGGGCGTCGAGCCGTTAGGAGATATTAATTTTTGTGTCACGCGGCGCGTATTTCCGAGGTGAATCCCGGCCCGAGTTGCGGATTTGTCTCAGTCAGTCGGACAAGTGAGTCGCACGCCGAGCGCCTGCCTACGAGATTGGATCGGCCGCTCTTCTCCTGGACTCGCGGGCGCCGGCGCGAGAGATTTCGCCATGGCCGATCTGTTTCAAGCCGCCCATTTGGAGGATGACGCGCCGCGCCCGCTTGCCGATCGTCTGCGCCCGGAATCGCTTGCCCAGGTCGCCGGGCAGGACCATCTCGTCGGGCCGGACGGGGCGTTGACCCGGCTCCTCGGCGCCCAAAGCCTCGGCTCGATGATCTTCTGGGGCCCGCCCGGCACCGGCAAGACCACGGTCGCTCGGCTCATTGCGCTGGGCAGCAAGCTGGCCTTCGTCCAGGTCTCGGCGATTTTCTCGGGCGTCGCCGACTTGAAGAAGATTTTCGAAGAGGCGCGGGCGCGGCGGCGGGTGGGGCAGGGGACATTGCTCTTCGTTGATGAAATCCATCGCTTCAATCGCGCCCAGCAGGATTCGTTTCTCCCCGTCATGGAGGACGGCACGGTCACGCTGATCGGGGCGACGACCGAGAACCCGTCTTTCGAACTCAACGCGGCGCTTCTGTCGCGCGCGCGGGTGCTGACCTTTCGTCCGCTCGATGCAGCGGCGATCGAAAAACTGCTCGCGCGGGCCGAAGAAGCGATGGGCCGCAAGCTGCCGCTCGATGCGGATGCGCGCGAGGCGCTGGTCGGCATGGCGGACGGCGACGGGCGCGCGGCGTTGACGCTCGCCGAGGAGGTCTGGCGGGCCGCGCGGCCGGGGGAAGTCTTCGCCAGGGCGCGCCTTGCCGAGATCGTCCAGCGCCGCGCGCCGATCTACGACAAGGCGCAGGAGGGCCATTACAATCTGATCTCAGCGCTGCACAAGGCGGTGCGCGGCTCCGATCCCGACGCCGCCTTGTACTATCTCGCCCGCATGCTCGACGCCGGCGAGAATCCGCTGTTCATCGCCCGCCGTGTCGTACGCATGGCGATCGAGGACATCGGCCTCGCCGATCCGCAGGCTCTCGTCGTCGCCAATGCGGCCAAGGACGCCTTCGATTTTCTTGGTACGCCGGAAGGCGAACTGGCGATCGCGCAAGCGGTGATCTATGTGGCGACGGCGCCGAAGTCCAACGCGGCGTACCTTGCATTTTCGGAAGCGACGCGGCTCGCCAAGGAGCGTGGCTCGCTCGCTCCGCCGAAGACCATCCTCAACGCGCCGACCAAGCTGATGCGGCAAGAGGGCTATGGCGCCGGCTATTCCTACGACCACGACGCGCCCGACGCCTTCAGCGGCCAGGACTACTGGCCCGAAGCGCTCGGCCGGCAGAAACTATACGAGCCGGTGGAGCGGGGGTTCGAGCGCGAGATCAGGAAGAGGCTGGAATACTGGGAGAAGCTGCGGAAGGAGCGGGGCGGGTGAGGGGGCGCCAGAGGGATCCAGTGTTGACGTAACGTATGTTTTGGGCATGGTCGGCGATCATGTCCACGATCCATCTTGTCCCGACCGATCTCCGTGACGTCTATCACGTAAAGGAATGGCGGAACGCGACCGGCATTCTTCAAACCGCCTGTCCGGAAGAGTGGGCCGATGTTGCGGCGGTTCTTCGCGAGTTCCGGCTATATAAATCTGAAGTCTTGGTCGGCGGCGGGAATCGCTCGTTAATCAGTCGCCGAATCGACGGCGCTTTCTACAAACGAGGCTGGCGGGAAAAGGGCTTTGCAACGTCAATCCACGTTGACGAAACCAATTACGACAGTCCAACGCACGCCGTCGATTGCCTAAAGGGCGGCGTTGCAGTCGAAATGGAATGGAACAATAAGGATCCATTTTTTGATCGCGACCTAAACAACTTCCGCCTACTATTCGATCTTCGGGCGATCCAGGTCGGGATAATCATTACCCGATCATGGGAGTTGCAGGATATTTTCAAAGCCTTTGGGAAGGGTTCATCCTACGGCCCTTCGACGACTCACCACGAAAAGCTTTGGCCCAAAGTTGAAGGCGGCGGTGGGGGTGGCTGCCCGTCCTAACCTTTGCGATCAGACCAACGCTGTTCGTTGACGACGGACCAGTGGCGTACGAAGCGCTCAAAGTCAAAATCGCAGCCGAGAAAGCGGCGAAGGCCGCAGCAAAGAGAGCGGCCAAAAAGGCTGGTCTGCCGATTCCGGAGGAAGAGGATGAGTAGCCCTCACTCTGGGCCAGTCATTAAGCCAGGCGACTCGTCAGTCGAGTAAAACGTCCGCTCGTCGGTCTGCTTGGGAATGATGGGCGTATGTCTTCCAAGTCGGCTTGTAGCTTTCGTCCGCCTGATTGCCCCAAGTCGCCCAGCCCCGACGAACGCCCCGCCCGAACATTTCCAGATACGGGCCGGGCGAGCATTCTTCGATGAGCTTGTACTGCTCGTCCGGCTTGCGGGAATGCTCCCTTTTCCTTGTCTGGATCATGTTGACTTGGCGACGACCAGGAGCGAGCGTGCGCGCGTTCTTTCCGCGCACGCCGAAAAGCATCAGTTCCGTAACATTCCGGAAATAAAAGCCGACGCCGCGTCCGTCCGAGCCGCCGTCCTTACGGACTTTATGCCAAACGATGTTGGACTTGTAAGTGAAACCCCATGCTTGAAGGACGGCAAGTCCCTCGGGCAGCAGAGCATTAGGCACCCAAAGATAGAGATGCCCGGTCGTATCGGCGACGCCTGAGACTGGCAACGCCATGATCTCGGCCAACGTCATCGTACCGTAGCGGTTGAGGCGCCGGTGGCCGGGTGCGACTTTGCCTGTCGCGTTTTGAAAACGCCACGGCGGATCAGCCAGGATGGTCTTGAAGCGACGGCTTCCAGCAAACGCGCGCAAGTCATCTGCAGCGTTTGCGGCCTCGACTCGGGCCAACACGAATCGCCTCCGTGGCAGTTTCGTTTTGCTATTTTACCTTGATTGACGATTCGCAGAAGCCTACCGCCGCCGCGCCGCCCCCTCCACTGCGCTGCGCGGTCCCCCTCCCCCGTTTCACGGGGGAGGATAGAGCCCCTCAGAACGGAATATCGTCGTCGATCGGCCCTTCGCCGCCGCTCGACGCCATGGCCGGGCGCTTTTCTGCCGGGGAGGAGCGACCGAAGGTCGCCGAGCCGCGGTCTTCGCGCTCGACGCTGTCTGCGCCGCCGCCCCGCGAATCCAGGAGCGTCAGCTCGCCGCGATAGCGCTGCAGCACGACCTCGGTCGTATATTTCTCGACGCCGGACTGGTCGGTCCATTTGCGCGTCTGCAATTGGCCTTCGAGGTAAACTTTCGAGCCCTTCTTGCAATATTGCTCGACGATCTTGCCGATCTGCTCGTTGAAGATCACGACATTGTGCCATTCGGTGCGCTCGCGGCGCTCGCCGGTCGACTTGTCGCGCCATGTCTCCGACGTCGCGACGCGGATATTGACCACCTGCTCGCCCGAATTGAGCCGCCTGACCTCGGGGTCGCGGCCGAGATTGCCCACCAGGATGACTTTGTTGACGCTGCCCGACATGTCGCTCTCCTTCCCGCCGCCCTCTCAACAGGCGCGCGGTCAACCGATCTCGCTTCCAAACGCCGCCGGATCGGCGTTCCTCGCTTTGGCCTCATTTGCATTGCCCGGTTTCTTAATCCGCTTCGCCAGGCTCCACCCGATCTCCGCGCTGATGGCTCCCAGCCTATCAACACCTCATTATCGCTTCCAACGCCTTCCCGGCGGCCGGCCTTTCCTTTATCCACAGTCCCGCCGAAGCGCGGTGTTGGCGCTGGCGCCCACCGCACTACATTAGAGACGAGCCCCTTTTGCCCGTTCTCATTTTGTTCTAGCATCCGTTTGCGCTGGACGCAAGCTTCGCGGCGATTCGCGTCGCTGATATAGGTCTTACATGGCGAATTCAAAATCTGCCAAAAAGACGCCGCGCCCTGCGGCGAGCGCCGTCGAAAATCTGTTCGAGGGTCGCGCCATCCATGTGCGCGGCGCGCGCGAGCACAATCTGAAAAACGTCGATCTGACCATCCCGCGCGACAAGCTGGTGGTCTTCACCGGCCTTTCCGGCTCCGGCAAGTCCTCGCTCGCCTTCGATACGATCTATGCGGAGGGCCAGCGCCGCTATGTCGAATCGCTTTCGGCCTACGCGCGGCAATTCCTCGAAATGATGCAGAAGCCCGACGTCGACGAGATCGACGGGCTGTCGCCGGCCATTTCGATCGAACAAAAGACGACGTCGAAGAACCCGCGCTCGACCGTCGGCACGGTCACCGAAATCCACGATTATATGCGCCTGCTCTGGGCGCGGGTCGGCATTCCTTATTCGCCGGCGACCGGCCTGCCGATCGAAAGCCAGACGATTTCGCAAATGGTCGATCGCGTGCTCAGCCTGCCGGACCGCACGCGCCTCTATCTGCTCGCGCCGGTCATCCGCGGCCGCAAAGGTGATTATCGCAAGGAAATCGCCGATTTCATGAAGCGCGGCTTCCAGCGCCTGAAGATCGACGGCGAATTCTACGAAATCGCCGACACGCCGGCGCTGGACAAGAAGCTGAAGCACGATATCGAAGTCGTGGTCGATCGCCTGGTCGTGCGGCCGGACATAGCGAGCCGGCTCGCCGAGAGCTTCGAGACGGCGCTCGAATTCGCCGACGGCATCGCCATCGTCGAATTCGCCGATGCGCCGGCGGGGGCTGAGCCAAAGCGCATCCTCTTCTCCGCGAAATTCGCCTGTCCGGTTTCCGGGTTCACCATCTCCGAGATCGAGCCGCGGCTGTTCTCCTTCAACAATCCTTTCGGCGCCTGTCCCGTTTGCGGCGGTCTCGGCTCGCAATTGAGGGTCGATCCTGAACTCGTCGTGCCGGATCCGCGCCTGTCCTTGAAGAAGGGCGCCATTGCGCCCTGGGCGCGCTCGACCTCGCCTTATTACGCGCAGACGCTGGCCGCGCTCGCCAAACATTACAAGGCGCGTCTCGAAACGCCGTGGAGCGAGCTGCCACAAAAGGCGCGGGACGCGATCCTCTATGGTTCGGGCGAGGACGAAATACGCTTCGCCTATGAAGACGGTTTGCGCGCTTATGAGGTGAAGAAACCCTTCGAAGGCGTGATCAGCAATCTCGAGCGCCGCTTTCGCGAGACGGAAAGCGAATGGTCGCGCGAGGACATCCAGCGCTTCATGAGCGCGACGCCATGCGCCGCCTGCAAGGGGTATCGGCTGAAACCCGAAGCGCTGGCCGTGAAAATCGACGGCAAACATATCGGCGAGATCAGCGAACTCTCGGTGCGCCAGGCGGTCGAATGGGCGAAGAGCCTGCCCAAGGCGCTGGACGACAAGCGCAACGAGATCGCGCGGCGCATCCTCAAGGAGATCGGCGATCGGCTGACTTTCCTGCGCGACGTCGGCCTCGACTATCTGACGCTGTCGCGTTCGTCCGGGACGCTGTCGGGTGGCGAGAGCCAGCGCATCCGCCTCGCCTCGCAGATCGGCTCGGGGCTGACCGGCGTGCTCTATGTGCTCGACGAACCCTCGATCGGCCTGCATCAGCGCGACAATGCGCGGCTTCTCGAGACGCTGCGGCGCTTACGCGATCTCGGCAATTCGGTCATCGTCGTCGAGCACGACGAGGATGCGATCCTCGCCGCCGATTATGTGGTCGATGTCGGCCCGGGCGCCGGCATCCATGGTGGCGAGATCGTCGCCAAGGGCGCGCCGGCCGATGTCATCGCCGACCCCCATTCGCTCACCGGTCAATATCTTTCCGGCGAGCGCGTTATCGAATCCCCGGCCAAACGACGCCCGGCGAGGCAAGGGCGCGAGATCAGGATCATTGGCGCGCGCGGCAACAATCTCAAAGAGGTCAATG